>JAQTPJ010000039.1 GCA_028712915.1 Candidatus Omnitrophota bacterium | reverse complement strand
TGTCTTAAAGCCGTTAACGCTTATTTGTTTTATTTTGTTTATATCTTCGTTTGTAAGTATGGGGTTTCTTACTCTTAATTTATGGCTATGCTGCGGCGTTACCTCGAGTATGTTTTTTTCAGGCCCCACAAAACCCTCAAGGCTCATTACCAATTTCTCTCTTATCGGGTCTATGGCGGGGTTGGTAACCTGAGCAAAAAGTTGTTTAAAATAATTATAAAGTATCTGCGGTTTTTGCGAAAAAACAGCATGGGGAATATCGTTGCCCATAGAACCCACAGGCTCTTTGCCTTCTTCTGCCATTGGCTTAATAATAATTTTCAGGTCTTCGCGCGTATAACCAAAACCCTTTAAATGCGAAAGCATATCTGTTAACCGCTTCTGCGGTTCGCCTGTGCCAATTAAGCCATCCAGCTCTACCATCTGCTCTTCATTGCATCTGCCGTAGGAAAATTTTCCCGCAACTTCTGATTTTATCCTAGCGTCATCAATTATTACGCCCAGCTTTGTGTCTATCAGAAAAATCTTGCCCGGCTCAAGCCTTCCCGAATACCGGATATCAGCCGGATCAATATCGATTACGCCTACCTCCGAAGCCATAACCGCTAAGCCATTCTTGGTAATAATGTACCGCGCGGGACGCAAGCCGTTCCTGTCCAGCACGGCTCCTATTTGCTCTCCGTCACTAAAGGCTATTGCCGCAGGCCCGTCCCACGGCTCCATAAAACATGCGTGGAATAGATAAAAATCCTTCAGCGCTTTATCCATGAAATTATCCTGTTCCCAAGCGCTCGGCACAAGCATCATCATGACATGAGACAGCGGCCTGCCTGAAAGCGTAAGGAGCTCGAAAACATTATCTATTGCCGCTGAATCGCTGCCGCCCTCCACTATTACAGGTTTAATTTTTTCTATGTCATTGCCGAAAAGCTCGCTGGCCATAAGCCTTTCTCTTGCCCTCATCCAGTTTATATTTCCTCTCAATGTATTTATTTCTCCGTTGTGCGCCAGAAATCTAAATGGCTGAGCCAGATCCCACGTAGGGAACGTGTTGGTGCTGTAACGCGAATGCACCAGGCAAATAGCGCTCTCTATATCTTTATCCTGAAGGTCTAAAAAGAAACTCCTCAACTGAGAAGGCATCAATAAACCTTTATAACTTAAAGTCCGGGAAGAAATATTCGTTATATAAAAAGAGGATTTCACATTGGAACCGGACTCTTGCGCTGATTTCTCAACCTGCCTTCTGATAACAAAAAGTTTTCTCTCAAAGCTGAGTTGGTCCTGTGTATTTTTACCTCTCTCTATAAATACCTGGCATATAAACGGCATTGCGCTCCTGGAACTCGAACCTATAGTAGATTTATCTACCGGCACTTCGCGCCAGCCCAAGAAAACCTGGCCTTCCTCTTTGACAATCCTCTCAAAGATATCCGTGTATGTTTTTCTGTGCGCCTCGTCATTAGGCAAAAATACCAAACCTGTCCCGTAATAACCAGCTTCGGGCAATTTGATGTTTATTTTCTTACACTCTTTCACCAAAAACTTATGCGGTATCTGAATAAGTATACCTGCCCCGTCCCCGGTTTTAGGATCCGCGCCTACAGCTCCCCGGTGGCTCAAACGTTCCAAAACCTCGATACCTTTTCCAACGATATCGTATGATTTCTCGCCTTTAATATTGCAGACGAACCCCACTCCGCAGCTGTCGCGTTCGAACCGCGGATCATATAGGCCTTGTTTATTGGGAAAATACGGGTTTCTCATCTTTTAAACTTCTCTATGTCTATATTAAGCTTCTTTACTTTCTTATGCAGGGTATTACGGTTAAGGCCCAACATCTTGGCTGCCATAAGTTGATTACCGTCAGACCGCTCCAACGCCCTCTCAATAAGTATCTTTTCAACATGGCTGATGACATTTTCATAAACATCCTCGTTGCCCAACATAGGGAAACTATCTTCTATTTTATAATTAATATTGTTTACCATCCGCACACTGCCTATTTTTTAAGCACATCTTTACAAAAAAATTTATACTCCGCGTCCTAAAAATCGCGCCCTTTAAGGCGTTGTGACCGCTTGAGTATTCCGCCCGAAGGGCGATGACAAGGAACCTAGGGCTTTAGCCCGAGGGGCTCCATTTGTCTGCCCTCTTTGAGAGGGCAGACAAACACTGCATTAGTTATTAATTATGTTGTGGAAAGATATTTATCCAATTCATACTGCGTAACCTGAATTCGATAATTATCCCACTCTTTCTTCTTCAACTCGACAAACCTTGAGAATATATGGTCGCCCAGCGCTTTCTTAACTAGCTCGCTGTTTTCGGTTATCGAGATAGCATGGCCAAGGCTATCTGGTAGAGTCTCTATGCCTTTTTTCTTTCTCTCCGCAGCCGTAAGATGGTAAAGATTTAGGTCCATCGGTTCGGGTATTTTATAGCCTTTTTCTATCCCTTCTAATCCGGAATGAAGCATCGCGGCAAATGTTAGATAAGGATTACACGCCGGATCGCAGGCCCTGAATTCGCATCGCGTTGCCTTCTCTTTGCCGGGATAATAAAAAGGAACTCTTACCAAAGCGCTCCTATTCCTGCGGCTCCAGGCAATATATACCGGTGCCTCATAACCGGGGACTAATCTTTTGTAAGAATTTGTCGTCTGGGCGAATATTGAGCATATTTCTTTGGAATGCTTTAACAGGCCCGCTATAAACTTATATGCCGTATCCGAAAGATGGTCTTCTGATTTAGGGTCAAAGAACGCATTCTTCTCTCCCTTAAAGAGCGACTGGTGCGTATGCATACCTGAACCATTAACGCCGAATATAGGTTTTGGCATGAAAGTAGCGTATACGCCAAACTTGCTGGCTATTTCTTTTACCACTACGCGATAGGTAATCACGCTATCCGCCATTTCCAGAGCGTCTTTATAACGCATATCCACTTCGTGCTGCGAAGGCGCAACTTCGTGGTGAGAATATTCAACGTGTATGCCCATTCTTTCCAAGGCTAAAACTGTTTCCCTTCTAAGGTCGCTGGCTACGTCCAGGGTCGTCAAATCAAAATAACCGCCTTTATCCAATATCTCGGTCTTGTCGTCATTCTTAAAATAGAAAAATTCTAGCTCAGGCCCTAAGTAATAATGGTCAAAACCCATCTTGCTTGCTCTGGCAAGGGCCTTCTTCAATACATAGCGCGGGTCTCCTTCATAAGGCGTCCTGTCAGGATTTAATACATCGCATATCATCCTGGCAACCGCCTTTTCTGTGGGGCGCCAGGGCAGTATCTGAAAAGTAGATAAATCAGGCATGGCGATCATGTCAGATTCCTCTATATCCTGGTAGCCAGTGATTGAGGAACCGTCAAATCCCATACCGTTCTCCAAAGCCCCTTCTAATTCCGCATCAGTAATGGCAAAACTCTTAACGCACCCTAGCACATCAGTAAACCAAAGCCTTATAAACTTTACATCGTGTTCCTTTACCATTTTTAGTATATCTTTCTTCTCTGCCATTTCTACTTCCTCCTTTACTATGGTTAAATTATAAAAAAAACGTTCTTAAAAGCCTATGCGGCTGCTTAGAACGCCTTTGTTCTACTGCCTGACTGCACAAACTTTGTGCTCTCAACCTCTATAATATATAAGTAAAAAACTGCGTGTTTTGGTAACCTCTTTTTTTTATTTTAACCTATGGCCGCGGAGCCCCTTTCTTCTGTCCTTATGCGAACACATTCTTTAAGGTCTAAGACAAAAATCTTGCCATCGCCTGTCTCGCCAGTCTTGGCGCCTTTTATAATTGCTTTTATTGTGGGCTCGACAAAGTTTTCATTTACGGCAATCTCTAAGCGCACCTTGCGCAGTAAGTTGCCAGTTTCTTTAGTCCCCCTGTAGACTTCGGCGACACCCTTTTGGCGTCCGTGCCCCAAGACTTCGCTTACCGTAATTAAGTTTACCTCTTCTTTATACAACTGCTCTTTTACTTCTTCCAGCTTAAATGGCTGAATAATGGCAACTATAAGCTTCATTTCCTCCTCCGATTTTTCCCGCTATTCCTTATCTAAAAAATTATCTCAAACCCGCCACTGAACCAATGGCAGGCGAAAGGCTATTCTAATAAGGTGTATGCGCGCTCATGATGCTGCGTTAAATCAAGGCCTATCAATTCTTCTTTTTCATCTACACGCATACCCATAATAGCGTTTACGAGTTTATACAGAATAACTGTCATAATAAAGGTATATACTATCGTTACCGCAACCGTTGCCAATTGAATTACGAATTGCCTGGGGTTGCCGAAAAATAAACCATTCGCACCCAGGGGATTAACCGCCTTAGAGGCAAATAATCCTGTTGCCAATGCGCCCCAAATACCTCCCACACAATGCACGCCAAAGGCATCCAATGAATCGTCGTAACCTAATCTGGGTTTAATAATGCTTACTGCCGTGAAACAAAATACGCTCACCAGTAATCCGATAATTATCGCCGGTATCACGCTTACAAACCCTGCCGCCGGAGTAATTGCTACTAAGCCGGCGACTGCCCCGGAAGCAACGCCAAATATTGTCGGTTTACCGTTACGTAACCACTCTATTAAAGCCCAGCTCAAACCCGCGCTGGCTGCGGCGGTATTGGTAACTACAAAGGCGTTGACTGCCAGGCCGTTTGCCGCAAGCGCGCTTCCGGCATTAAACCCGAACCAGCCAAACCACAATAACCCCGTCCCCAATACGACGAACGGCATATTGTGAGGCGTAGGAACATTACGCTCTAAGTTTTTTCTGCGGCCTATTATTAATGCGGTGACTAATGCGGCGATTCCCGCGTTAATGTGAACCACTGTCCCGCCGGCAAAATCCAGCGCCCCTAAATTGCGCAACCATCCGCCCAAACCCCATACCCAGTGGCAAAGCGGGTCATATACAAAAGTAGCCCATAATAAGGTAAAGATAAGAAACGAAGAAAATTTCATCCTCTCGGCAAAAGCTCCGATAATAAGCGCGGGCGTAATAATCGCAAACATCGCCTGGAAAATCATAAATGCCTGATGCGGTATAGTCGCTGCGTAGTCAGCGTAAGGCTCCAATCCTACATTGTTTAAACCAAACCAGGCAAAACCGCCCCAGAAACCTTTGTTGGGCGCGAAGGAAAGACTATAACCAATAAGAACCCACTGTATACTTAAGACGCACAAAATAATAAAACATTGCATAAGAACGCTAAGCATATTCTTCCTGCGCACCATGCCTCCGTAAAAAAATGCCAAGGCTGGAGTCATAAGCATTACCAAAGCCGACGAAATTAAAACCCACGCTGTATCACCCGAATTAATCATAAAACCTCCTTGAAAAAACGAATAAAAAAAGGCGTTATAATACGCCTTTGTCTGATAAAACACCGCTTTGTGTCTTACGCCTACACTTATATAAGTAAAATTAGGCTAAGTTTGGTAACCTTTCATACTAAACTTTTTAAAAATACTCTTTTTATGCTTTACCACCATAACGTGGGATATGCCCATCTGCGCCGCTATATCCCTGACAGTGTGCCCTTCTATAAGCAATGAAAGCACTTTTCTCTCCCTCTCGGTTAACTTTTTACTTTTAATATCCTCGATTGTCAGGCGGCTGTCTAAATCAGACAAGAACGCGCTGCGCGGGTCTGGGATAATATCTTTCAGCGCCTCGCCCTCTGCGGATACAGGCTCGTCAATACTGACAACTCTATACCGCCTCTTGCCTTTCCTGAGATAATTCAATATATGAAACTCGCAGCCCTTAATTACATATGACTCATTTATGCCTATAGGCAGGCCCTCGCTATACTCCTGCCATAAATAAAGGCACATCTCCTGATAAAGGTCTTCTTCATCATGGAAACCGTATAACAGATATTTACGCGCTACAGCGCGTAATGCCGGTTTTATCCTCTCTAATAAAATTTTAAAGTCCATTTTGCTCCTTAAAATAACCCGTTAAAAGAAAAAGAGGGCATCCTGTGCCATCCTCGGCACCGAACACCCTCCTTTGGGTATATTTCTTAAAGCCCTAAACTAAAAAATCCTTTTCAAAGCCTGCCTGGCTTTAAAAAGGACTTCGCTGTCCTGCAAAAAATAAAACCCCAAAATTCTTTGGGGCTTCTTTGCCTATTTAAACTTCATTGTTAATTAAAGCATACCACACGAAAACACTGTTGTCAATTATTTTTTATTTCCAGTATCGCTTTCCGCCTGACGGACGCTCTCCGAATTGTTTTTGTTTATTCCACTTATTGTTATATGGCTTGTGCGCGGGCTTATATCTTGATTGTCCGCCGTGGTAACTGGGGCGGGGGCTGGATTCGCGCATATCAAACTGCCCTGAAAAAACCTCGGGGTGTTTTGATATGGGAATAGTTGTCTTAATAATTCTTTCAATGTCTAAGACGTCGCGGCGCTGGTCTGGCGTGGCAAAAGAAATTGCGTGGCCTTTGTGCCCAGCCCTTCCTGTGCGGCCGATACGATGCACGTAATTTCCCGCTTCGTCGGGAAGGTCAAAATTAACCACCAATTCAATGCCGGTGACGTCTATTCCCCTGGAGGCGATGTCAGTGGCTACAAGCACCTTATACTTGCCCGACTTAAAACCTTCGAGCGCTGCGCGTCGCTGGACTAAACTGCGGTTAGAGTGTATCTCGGCGGCGCTATAACCCATCTCCCTTATTTTCATTGTTATCTTTTTCGCGTTATGCTTGGTGCGGGAAAATAAAAGCACGGCTCCGTGGTATTGCGCGAGCAGTTTGCCCAAGAGCCGCAATTTCGCTTCTCTTTTAATAATAAATAATTCCTGAGTAACGCCCTCCGCGGCTGTGCCTGAAGGAGCAATCTCCACGCTGATAGGAAGCTTCATATGCTTCGCGGCAATGCCCATAATTTCCGCGGGGATAGTCGCCGAGAAAAGCATAGTCTGCCTTTGCTTGGGCAGAAAACGCAGTATCTGTTCAATCTGCGGAGCAAAACCCATATCCAGCATTCTGTCCGCTTCGTCAAGAACCAATACTGTTACGTCCTCGACTACAACATTCCAATTCCTCATATGATCGATTAACCTGCCCGGAGTCGCGATTATAATGCGGGGATTCTTATGCAGCGCCTGTATTTGATTATACATCGGCGCTCCGCCGATAAGACAGGCGGTTCTTAGCGCGAATGAACGCGCGATCCCCTGAAATGCCTCGTCAATCTGTATGGCAAGCTCCCGCGTCGGC
>JAQTPJ010000038.1 GCA_028712915.1 Candidatus Omnitrophota bacterium | reverse complement strand
CCTCCCATAAACATAAAAACCTCCGCTTTTTTTGCGAAGGTTTTACTTTTTTAAACGTGGAGGATTTACCCCTTCAGAACTCACCACCAACATCCCAATTGTGTATTTATTACGTTTATAAGCTATCATAAAATTATAAGTGTGTCAATCTGTTTTACCTTAGCCCGAGGAGTTTCATTCCAGCTGGGCGCGGAGGCGATACATAATTCCCGAGGCTATATCAGCCTTGGGAAAGCCGAATTTGCGCGCGGAGATAGTGACCTGCGTTGACTTATCGGAAACTTTCTTCAGCTTAAAAGTTACCTTCGCTCCGCCAACCTCAGCGCTTATAACGCCAGCTGCCTTATCTTCTTTCTTGACCTTCCCCGCAGTTTTAATAGCCTTTAACCCCGCCTCATATGCCTTATCCATCGTAATATCGAAGGACTCCTGGACATAATCCTTGGCGGCAAAAGTAAACGCCGCCACAACCGGCAGAGCAGCCACACCGGTAAGCATAGCAGCGCCGTAGACTTTAAGCCCCTGGATGCCAGCGGCCTTTAACGGCTCGGACACAATCAAGGCGGCAAGCTGCTGCGCGCTGTTAATATCCTTATAAGACTTCTTCAAATTAATATCATACACTTTAACCATAGGCTGGCCCTGGACACTGTAATCCTTACTCACCACTCTGCCCATGCCCAAGCTTACAGTGTCTATTTGTATGGCCATCTGCTTGGCCGGCTTGCCCTTTTCTTTTTCCGCGGGTTTTTCCTCGGCTATTTTCAGCGAATCAACGTTCAGCCTGCCATCTTTATTCTTCGCCATACCTATCTCTTTAATATCCAACTCCAGCTGCCTGAGATGAATCTTTCCTTTCATCAGCGCTCCCAGATTACAGGCAACTTTTATGCTGGGAATATCCACGAGGATATCTTTGGGAAACCCCTTGGGATTATACATCCTGAAATTGGATATTCTGACTGACTGCCTTATTATGCTCAGCGAAAGCCCGCCTACGCTGGTGGGCGCGCCGGTAATGCTGCTTGCCGCGGTGCCGATTAATGACTTGATGAGGAAATCCCTTACAAAACAAAACGCGAAGAGAAAAACAACTGCCAGAATTATAATCCTGATCTTTTTATTCATCCATATCTCCTTACATTTTGAGAAAACAAACAAAAACGTAACTGTTTTGATTACCTGCCGCCTATCAATTTATCCTTCTCTTTTCTCGTCAGGCGCTTGAAATCCTGTCCCAACGCGGGTTCGGAACTTTTTTATTTAAACACCATTCTTGCTGCCTTTTAACATCTTTACATTCTTCGCAATCTTTTTGCCTTCGGATTTAAGCCGGCGCTGTAACTTTTTAATATCTTCTTCCGGAGGCAATAATTCCGGCCTTATGCCGCTTTTCCCAAGTAAATCGCGAACATCCTTGTTATTCTTTATGTGTTCATTTGTAATGACTTGCTCGCCGCGCAAATTTTTCTTTTTGGTGTTAAAACCGGTAATTTCTGCGGCAAAGTCTTTTGCCTTGATGGTGATAGTCGGCAGGAAATCAGCCAGCGGCCGTTTCTCAGGCACGCCCAGTTTTTTCTTCATTTCCAGCGTTGTGTATCCGCCAAATAATGACTGATCGCCTTTACTGCGCAACCGCGCGAAACCCTCGCCGTCAACACCGCGCTCATAAACAATGCCTGAAAGTTTTACTTCGGTGTCAACAAGCTTTTCGCGAGCGCGTATACGCTCTACCAAGGCAATGCGTTCTTCTAATAATTCCTGTTTGCGGGTTTGAATAGCAAAATAACTTTGAGCAAAGGCAATCTGTTCTTTGCGGGGGTCGCCGTTTTGGGCAATGAGATAACAGGCATAGCGAGTAAGCATTATATCCTGAATATCTTTCTCTGCCCCTTTAGGCATAGGGATCGTTTTGTTGACGTCAACAAAATGATCGCTGATATTCTGTCCAGAATTCAAACAGGCAATCTTGGCCTTATCAATCACCAGCAAAAAGTTGCGCCATTCAGCATAATCCAGCAGTTTTTGCAGGTCTCGCGCCATCCAGTATTCGACGCCATTTTGCGTATAGGCTGACTCCTCAAATGTCTTATTCAATTGAATAACTAATTCTTTTTCCATAGAAATTCTTCCTCTCAAACCCCGAATCCCACTCTTGCGAGATTCTTTCGGATTTCTCCATCCGATTCAGCTTGGTCCCTTAAACGGGATTAATCGAGCCCGTTACTCGTTTTCTTCCCCGCCCCTCCCATTTCCCTCTTTTTACCAGTTGAGCGGTTCCAGATGCGACGGTTCATTCTTCCTTCAATACCCTTAGTAGCCTATTCTTTCGAAATCAGCTATTTTTCTATTCCATGCTTACTTAAACAATCCGAATATACTGCCCGGTTAACCTCAAGCATACTAGAGACGCTGGACTTAATTTCCGCGCAGGCCTTAGCGGCTTCCTTAGTGCAGAATTGCCTAATACTCGCGGGCCTTATCTGAACCCAATAGAAAACAAAAATCAAAGCTAAAATAACTGCCCATAAAGCCGTGATTAAAAACCATTTCTGGAGTTTAGTCATCTTATTTCTCCTTTAGCATTCTACTTGCCCAAACAACTATCAATGTCCTTTAGGGACCCTGCTATTCCCCGACGCCCGCTTCAAAGCCCTTTTCAATCCTTGCCAATTATTTCCCGCCTATCAATTTATCCTTATCTTTTCTCGTCAGGCGCTTAATCTGGGCTTCTCTTTTTAAGGCGCGGGACCTATTGAGCGCTTTTTCGCTGCGCACTAATTTTACCGGGGCCCTATACTTTGTAAACCTGCAGCCGTTGCCGCTGTTATGTTCTTTTATCCTGCGTTTAAGGTTATTAGTGATTCCCGTGTAGAGTTTGCCGTCATTACATTCGATTATGTAAACGCGCCAGGGCATTGGATTGGAAAAGGTGAGGTATCTTTTGTATACGTTAAGAGAAAACCTTTTGCTGTTACAGGTATGTATTATAAGGCGGGATATGGCGATTATCAAGGAAATTCTGGGCTCAGAAAGGCTATTGCCGCGGGATTTAAACGGCTATTTTATGCTTCTGTTTCCTGAACTGCTTGATTTCCGCGTTGATCTCAGAGATGCGCTTTTCTATTTCCTGGATGCGGAATATATATTCTTCCAGCATCTGGTTATCGCGGTAACTGCGCGGGGTAGCCACGGCGCGGGATTTGGAATAATGCTCTAAATTAAGCTTTTCTCTTTCTTCCCCGAGTTTCTTTATCTGCGCTTCGATGCCGGCATTGTGGGCCTTGCGCCTTTTCTCCTCTTCTTTTAAGGCCGCGGCCTTATTTTCCGAAGCGCCGCCTGTTTTGTCTTTTACCTGAGCAGCCGCTTTTGCCTTAAGTTTCGCGTCCGGTATATAATCCCCGCTCTTTCTTTTCTCAAGGTAATAATCAAAACTCCCGGGGAACTTTCTGACATTTCCCTCTTTTACCTCGAATTCCGCGTTAGCCACGGAGCGCACAAAGTATATGTCGTGGCTTATGCAGACAAATGTGCCGTTATATTCCTTAAGCGCCCTTACCAAGGCCTCCACAGCGTCGACATCAAGATGCGTAGTGGGTTCGTCGAGCAAGAGAAAGTTCGGCGGATTAATCAAAAGCTTAGCCAATATCAAACGGCTTTTTTCTCCACCGGAAAGGATGCTCACTTTTTTATCCGCGTCATCGCCGGTAAATAAAAACGCCCCTAAAATGGTCCTGATCGATTCCTGCGGCATATTGCCGGCTGCGGCAGTATATGCCTCGTCTAAAACCGTATTCCCGGGATTGAGCACATCCATACGCGTCTGCGAAAAATAACCGATATCCACATTATGGCCCAGGCTGCGTTCTCCGGAATCAATAGGTATAACCCCTGCCAATATCTTTAAAAGCGTAGACTTGCCCGCGCCATTTTCTCCGGCTAAAACTGCTTTTTCGCCCTGTGTTATCTCAAAATCAAAATCTTTGTAGACCTGCGTGTCAGCGTAAGACTTGGATATATTTTTCAGGCTGGCCACCCTGTAGCCGCTCCTGCGCGTCTTGGGAAAATTAAACTCCCTGATGCTTTCGCGCGTATCGGGCGGAACGACAATATTGCCCATCCTCTCCAGCGCCGTGCGTTTGGCGCGCACTGACGAGGCTTTATTGGGCTGGGCGTGAAAACGCGAAATAAACACCTCAAGCTGCTTGCGCTTTTTTTCCTGCTCCTTAAACTGTTTGACAAGAAATACGCGCCTGTCCTGTTTTATCCTTTCGTAGTGTTCATAATTACCCTCGACTTTAAATACAGAACTATTTTCCAGGATTAATGTGTAATTGACCACTTCGTCGAGAAAAGCCTTGTCGTGGGATATCATAATGAATGCCCCTGAGAATCCCGCCAGATAATCTTTAAGCCACAGGGCGGCATTCAAGTCCAAATAGTTGGTAGGTTCATCCAAAAGCAGGAGGTCATAATTAAAAACCAAGTGCTTTGCCAATAGCGTGCGCATCTGCCAGCCGCCGCTCAATTCCCGAATGGGCCGGTTGAAATCTCGCTCCTTAAAACCCAGCCCCGATAAAATCTTTTTGGCTTTATGCTCCAGCCCGAAATAATCCAGGCTCTCTAATTCGTGCATTATGTCGCCGTAGCGCGCTGAAGCGGCTTCGTTTTTAGACTCCATTTCCTCTTTTTCTTTTTTGAGATTAACGATTACCTCGTAGCCTTCGGTTAATTCGGATAAGACTGTGCGGCCGGAGCTAAAACTTGATTCCTGAGGCAGATAGCCAATGGATACGCCTTTATTAATCCGCACAACTCCGGAGGAAGGCTCTGCTTTGCCGAGGATTATCTGAAAAAGCGTGGATTTGCCCGCGCCGTTAGGCCCCACAAGCCCGATTTTTTCCCGGGGATTGATAGCCAGGGAGAAATTATCGAATAAGACATTGCCCGCGTAACTTTTGGAAAGATTATTTATATTAATCACGACTGTTTTTTGCCGGCGTCCGCTCGTTTCAAAGCTGTTTTTCTCCCTGCGCCCTGCCGATGAATTCGCCGGTCTCAGTATTGACTCGCACAATCTCGCCCGCAGAAATATGAGTAGGCACGCGTATTGCACGGCCGGTTTCAAGCACCGCGCTCTTGGTCCCTGCCCCGGCGCTGCCGGCATGCTGGTTGCCGGGCTCGGCCTCAACGACTTTCAAATTGACATAAAGCGGCAACTCCAGCGAAACAGGGGAACTGTTATATTTCGTTATCTTGACTTCCAGCTGTTCACGCAAAAACCCGGCTGATTCTCCGACCAGTGAATCCGGGATTGCCGCTATCTCAAACGTTGTCTGGTCCATAAAATAGTAATCCTGGCCTTCTTTATAGAGAAAACTGGCTAAAACTATCTCTATATCGGCTTCATCAAACTTCTCCGAAGTTTTGAAGGTTTTATCTTGGACCGTTGCGTTCAATAGATGCCTGATTTTAGTGCGCACCATAGTCGACGCTCCACGCGCAGACGGCGTGGCAAAAAATACCTCCAGCACCTGATACGGCTGGCCGTTAACCATGATTATTGCATTGCGTTTTAATTCATTCGCGCCAATCATTAAATTAGTCTTTAAATTTTGAGCCCGGTTTTCTCTTCTCTATCATTTATAGTGCTGCCTTAAATTTCATTATGCGGATCTCATTTACCGCTTCTTTATAATAGGGTTATTTTATACTACCTCTTTCCTGCTGTAAATAAATCTATCCAGGAATCTGGCCCCGCTTCAACCCGGGAACCAATTCTTAATTTTTGTGTTTGATTGTTTACGGATTTGTTATTCTTATCTCGATTCGATTAAATCAATCGGAACAGGAACCGGAACAACAGACAATTCCCTTTTATTAAATGAACCACCTGAACTGCTATATACATAAATCCCCCCGTTGGGGCCGGTGTAAGTATTGCCTCTTTTTGACCAATCAGAAGTTACGCCTCCCTGCGCCAGCACTATATCAAAGCAAGCGTTGCCAGCCGCGCAATTGCCATTGGCAGCGCTATCTAAGGCTGTTGGATAAGCGCCGCTGGAAACAACGCACTCATTAACATAATAATTGGCAATACCGGTCCTTACTGCCGCGACGACATTGTCTTCTACGGCTTCCTTGGCCGGCGCCTGCAAATCAAAATATTTCGGCAGAGCGACGGCTGCTAAAATGCCGAGGATAACAATAACCATAACCAATTCAATTAGCGTAAAGCCTTTTATGTTTTCTTTATCCATATTCTTAACGATACTATTTATTTTTCCACGCATAATATTTCTACCGCACACAAACCTTTGTTTCTATAATTTATTGGATATGATTATATCTTGTTTTTTATAACCTTCCAAGTAATTTATAGCAAAAATATGGCATGGCAGAAAAACTCTCTGTATACAGCTAGAAAAAAAGCTATTGACCGTATCCAATCAATAGCCTTAAAATTTTACATCCTATAGCCCGGTTATATCTTTTACACCAGCCGCTATCCTATAAATTTCTTTACCTTTCCTAATAATTCTTCCGGCTCAAAAGGTTTCATTATGCAGTCATCAGCGCCAATTTCTTTTATCTTTTCAGGAAGGCTGGTGCGGATGGCGCTGGCGGTAAATAAAATAACGGGGATATTTTTAAATTTATCATCGGATTTCAACTTTTTACAAAGTTCATCCCCCTGCATTTTAGGCAAAAGCAAATCCAATAATATTAAATCAGGGGTATCCTTTTGCAGAATGGCGAGCGCTTCTTCAGCATCAACCGCCTCAATAATCTTATATCCTAATTTTTTTAATCTAACCGTTGCTAAATCAAGCATATCCGGCTCATCATCGACAACAAGGATTCTTTTCGCCATAAAAACCTCCTTGCGCAGTAAGCGCGCGCCGAACAATCCTATATGTTCAGGCGTCAAATAGAAATCATTCGGTATTTTTTTGTTTTTCCAGGGCCCTTTCTACGTCCTCATTGCTAATTTTGCCTTCTTCAATAAGAATTTCCCCGATCCTCTTTCTCCTTATAGGAATGGTAAAATAAAAAACCGTGCCCTTGCCGAATTCCGATTCTGCCCAGATTTTTCCCTTGTGCGCTTCTACTATTTGCTTACAAATCGATAACCCCAAACCCGTTCCGCCCACTTTTCTCTGTAATTGCGTGAATTGTTGGAACAGCTTAGACATATCTTCTTTTCTGATACCCGGCCCAGTATCTTTAACTGTAACCTGAATAAAATTATCCCTCCTGCCCGTGGAAATGGTAATGCCGCCTTTTTCGGTAAATTTAAGGGCGTTA
>JAQTPJ010000037.1 GCA_028712915.1 Candidatus Omnitrophota bacterium | reverse complement strand
TGTCTGCAATGGTTGATGGACCTTCGCTGATAAATACGAGAGATTCTATGGCGCCTTTTAATTCTGGGTTGATATCTGCCATTATTTCACCTTTTGTCTGTATACTTCATTGAGAAGTTCTTCTGTGTTATTAATATTAGGGCAACGCTCCAGCGCTTTTTCTATCATTTCTTTTGCTTCTTGTTTCTTGTATTGTAATTGAGATAACACTTCTAACGCCTCTTTCTTTATGTCTTCCGCGATATGCGCAATTGTGCTTTCTTTGGTGTCCTGCATTAGCCCGAATTTACCGATCTTGCCTTGAAGTTTGGCGATAATCTCTTTGGCTCTTTGTTTTCCTATCCCCGGTAGGGAACAGAGCAAAGAAACATCTCCTTCGTTTATACCTTTAGCTATAACAGAGATCGGCTTGTTTAATGCCTTTAAGGCTGCGCGCGGGCCTATGCCCGAAACCGTAATAAACAATTCAAAGAATTCTTTTTCCACCTCGTTAATAAAACCTATCAATACGGGTATGCTCTTGGATGGCTCTACTTGAAGATAGTGATAAGTGATTAGGCTTATTTGGCCATCCTGGCTAAAATCATCCAGCCGAGACATTATTATAGATGGAATCAACACTTCATAACATATGCCGTTTAAATCTAAAGCTACGCAATTATTTTTCTTATATATAATTTTTCCGTTAATTCGGGCGATCATTTGAATATTTTATTTATTTTCATTATATACGAGTGCGCTATCGCAAGAGATAACGCATCGGTTATATCCAGGGGCATATCTTTTTTTTCTTTTAGGTTTAATAAATTAAGCACCATTTGTTGGATCTGTAGCTTAGAAGCGCTGCCCCTTCCTGAAATTGCCTTCTTTGTTCTCGTAGCGGCGTATTCAAATAGCGGTATATTATTCTGGACGCAGGCAAGACAGATAGCTCCGCGCGCATGGCCTAAAAGACAGGCTGTTACAGGGTGTTTGTAATGCGCGTACAATTTTTCCAACGCTGCGGCATCTAACCTGTGCCTTTTGATAATGCCGGTTAATTCTTTATGTATTCTAAGGAGCCTATTTTCTATGCTGTCGTTAACAGAAGTCTTAATGAACCCGGCTTCAATAAATTTTAATTTATTCTGGCTATTGTCTATTATCCCGTAGCCGGTAGTATTTAATCCTGGGTCTATTCCCAGTATGAGCATAGCGCGTTTAGTTTTGTTCTAACACGTCGTCAGGCATATCAAAGTTGGCATAGACGTGTTGGACGTCTTCGTGGTCTTCCAGCGATTCCACGAGTTCTAATGTGATTTTCGCATCCTGGCCGGTAACCTGTATCACGGAAGAAGGAATCATGGTTATTTCAGCGCTTTGCATATTTATCTTCTTGTCCTCGATTGCCTTCCTCACTTTTTCAAAATCAGCAACTGACGTGGTAATTTCATAAGTATTATCTTCTGTTTTCATATCTTCAGCTCCGGCATCTAGGGCTATATTCATTAATTTATCTTCTTCGATATCTTTTTTATCAACGACGATGTATCCTTTTTTCTGGAAAATCCAGGATACAGAACCCGCGCCGCCTAAATTTCCGTTCTTTTTGGAAAAGAAATTGCGTATTTCAGCTGTAGTCCTGTTTTTATTATCCGTTAGAGTTTCTATCATAATGGCTACGCCTTTTGGACCGTAACCCTCATAGGTTATTTCTTCGTAGACTACGCCCGGCAACTCCCCTGTGCCTTTCTTGATAGCGTTGTCAATATTAGACGTGGGCATATTATGCGTCTTTGCGCGTGCAATAGCTGTGCGTAACCTTAAGTTGTTTTCGGAATTACCGCCGCCCTGCCTTGCCGCGGCAGTAAGTTCCCTGATTAATTTTGTAAACATAGCGCCCCTCTTTGCATCGGTGATGGCTTTTTTATGTTTAATACTAGCCCATTTTGAATGTCCTGACATAAAACCTCCTAGTGTTTAGAATTTAATTATGGGGCAAGCCAGATAAGCCGAGTTCTGTTTTTCGCCGATTTTATTCGGCGAATGATGACCATTCCTCTTACCCGAAAATTGCTTTTCGGGTTTAGCATTCAACCCGCTCTAACAATTCTGGCGGACTACCATATCACCTTGCGGTGGGTTAGAGCCTTTTTGATATTGCTCCGCGTAGAGATTACCGCGTTTCATCTCACCCTTCACAGGGTTACTCGTCTCTGTGGTTCTCTTTGAAAATATTACTATTTTCAAAGCACCTGCTCTTTAGAAATGCCGCAGGCGATCCTTTCCATCAACATGTAATGGAAGTCCCGATATTATCGGGATACGCTGTCCTTGGGAGCTCGGACTTTCCTACTGTTAGACTAAGCCTAACAATTGGTCATCCTGGCTTGCCTTTATTCTCTTTTTGGTTTTTAAAAGAACTGGTCTTTTTTCTATGGCTATGGTCGCTAATTTATCAGCGCCCTTATTTTTTTCTCTGGGGATGTGCGCAATCTCTGATTTTTCAAATCCACCAAGCAGGTGTTTCGCGATACCGTTAAAGATTTTCAGCGTATTATCTTTCACTCTGTATTCGCCTTTCAGTTGTTTATAGAGGAGCTCGCTGTCGGTGTTTACGTTTACATTTCTTATATTTTGTATCAAGGCTTCCTGCAGCCCGTAAATCAACGCCACGTATTCAGCCACATTGTTTGTGGTTATCCCTATGTATTGAGAAATATTTTTGACGACATTACCGTCCTTACAAATTATAACTCCTGCGCCGGACTCGCCGGGATTCCCTTGAGAGGCACCGTCAACATATATATCGTATCTAGTTTGTTGTTTCATCTTGTATATAAAGTATACGCGCGCACATTTCGCAGAATATCAATTTGTCATTCATTTTGATTTCGTTTATTACCTGCGGTGGCACGTTCATAAAACACCCTTGGCAGGAACTGTGTTCTACCGCGACTAGCGCAAGTCCGTCTTTGCCTTTGAGTATCTTGTTGTATTTTGTGATTATTTTTCCGTCTATTTCTTTTTCTACGACTGCCCTTTTTGCATCCAAGTCTTTTATCATCCCTTCAATTTCTTTAAGGCGGTTATTTATCTTTTGTTTTTCTTCCTCGGATTTCTTTTCTTCTTCTTTAAGAATTTCCTGTTTTTGATCTAATTCCTTTTTCAGCGAGTCCTGTTCATCAAAGAGCTTTAAGATATCTTCTTCTAAAAGCGATTTATCCATTTTCACGCCGTTTATTTCCGTAAGCATAGTCGAATATTCTTTATTTGTTTTTAGAGTATATAGTTTTGATTGCAGGCTTTTTATACTCTCCTCTTTCACCGCCAACTGGCCTTCCCTGTCTTTTCTTTTAAGAAGGAGCGCTTTATTCCTTTCTTCGTATTCTTTTAGGACCTGCTTTTTTTGTTCCAGCTCATTCTGAATCGCTTCCAAAATCTTCGGCTTCTCGTTTTTCTCCCTATTAAGGCTATAAAGTTGTGTATCTATTTCTTGGAGTTTTACCAGTTTTCTTACTTCTGTTTGGATATTCACTTGTTGCTGCATTGTTTAACCCGTTTTTGTAAAATAATACTATGGGCGGTACAGGGTTCGAACCTATGGCCTTCGCGATGTGAACGCGACGCTCTAACCGGCTGAGCTAACCGCCCGGACACAAGACATAAGAGCTAAGATTTAAGAAGAAACTGCTGCAAAGCCATACGAAGATTCCATCTTAGTTCTTAGATCTTTAATCTGCTTAATGGGCCCACGAGGATTCGAACCTCGGACCAAGTGATTATGAGTCACCTGCTCTGACCGGCTGAGCTATGGGCCCCAATGGGTTACGAAAAAATGACACCTTTTTATCGACTACCTGCTCTATTCCATGTGCCATTTTTTCAGCTTCAAAATATCTTTTTCTATGTCAACTTGTAGTAAGATCACTACATTTTCACTACACTAAGAATTTATAATACGCTATTGCTTGTTGATTCTCATAGCTATTGTACCCGCACTTTCCGCATAAGCAAGAGCATCATCATAAGACAAAGTAAATCCAGGTGTATGGGTGGCTTGATTCCTTAAATTTCGTAATTCATCTAATGCTTTTTTAACTTCGAGGTCCAAAAGATCATTTTTAAATAACTCATTTATTGCTTTAGTTGCATTTTTCATTTCTGGAAGACCTGAACTTTTTACCTTTTCATTAATAGCGAATTCCAGATCTCTCCAAGAATTCATTACAGCACTTATAGGATGATCTTTTGCCAGATTCATATAAGGACTGGTAGCCTTTAGCTCGGGTCCTTCTTTATCTTTAATTGTTTTTTCAACCTTTTTTAGTCCTTCACGAAATTTTATTTCTAAATTACGATATCTAATAGATTCTATTTGAGCAATAATACCTAATAAAGGTTTTTTAAAAATTAGCATTCCAATAATAACTACAACTGGCCATATTATTAACTTTATAATTTTATCCATTTTTTCACTACATTTTTTACTACATCAAAAATCATAACACTCGTTTTCACAACAAGCTACAAAAATTTGGAATCACTTTATGAGTCACCTGCTCTGACCGGCTGAGCTATGGGCCCTATTTATTGTCACTAGAGATATAATCCCAAATTAAGCTAAAAATAAGCCCTGGAAATTTAATGACTATCTATTATATAGTTATGAGTCTTTTTAGGCAAGGAAAAAATTGCGGATTTAGGAGATGGTTTATTGTTAAAAAGACAGCTTAATCTTTATGCCAAAGACGTTTATCTTGGGCCATTTGTGTTGGCTTTTGCTGTTTTGCAATAGGTAGTACGATTCTGCTTTTATATTTTTCTTGATATTCATGCTAAGGCCTGCAAAAAACCTGTTTCTGGTGAAGGTCGACCCTTGAAATTCAAAGAATGTTTCATCCGATACATATGGTTGGATTTCCAATTTGCTAAATTTCAAGGGTAGCTTTAAGGTTAATTTATTCCTGTACCGCCACAGATCCGTTTGGTAATCAAAATGTCTATATTCCAGCCGCGAACGGTCTTCGAATTCGCATCCCCATAAATCCCAGTATATTGTTGCTAACCAGTTGGGTTGATTCTCTTCTTTAAATTTACCGCTTTTCTTTTCATAAATTTGGCGATAACCTATCCCTAGAGATAAGTTTTTACTTAATTGCAAGCTCAAGCTCGCATCATAGTGGTGATAGTAAAAATCATTTGCATTATCTGCCCAACGGAATTCTTCTTCTAAGGTTAATTTTGTGTCTTTCCCTGTTTTTACTTCTTGAATTTCGGTATGCCAGATTTGAAAATCTCCGTCGTCATAAGCATAGGCATTATGGCCAGCCAGTATCAAGACCGCGGCCATGAACAAATATTTTGATCCTTTTTGAAGACGCATTTTAGTTATTAGTTTTCCTGCGGGATAGGTATTGTTATTTGGCCGCTACCGGATACAGTGCCGGCTTGCGCATTACCGCCCACATTAATACTCTTACAGCCGCAAAAGAAAATGGTCGTAAACAGGCATAATATTATTAATTTCCTCATAATTTAGTTTATACTTTAGTACTCTTTTTCATGATATAGAGTCATATCTAAAAAAGTCCTTAGTTTTCTTGAGCGCGTAGGATGCTTGAGTTTGCGTAGAGCCTTGGCTTCAATTTGGCGCACACGTTCGCGGGTTACCTTGAAAATGTTGCCTACTTCTTCCAGCGTTTTAGGGGAGCCGTCCTCTATGCCAAAGCGCAGCAATAATATTTCTTTCTCCCTGCCTTTGAGGGTATCCAGGATGGATATAATTTCATCTTTTAGCATTGAATGGACCGTGGCATTCGCAGGGGACACCGCCTTTTTATCCTCTATAAAATCTCCAAAATGCGTGTCGCCTTCATCGCCTATTGGTGTTTGCAAAGATATGGGTTCTTGAGCGATCTTTAAAATACTTTTAATCTTATCCTGGGGGATACGCATTGTCTTGGCTATTTCTTCAGGGATTGGCTCTTTTCCCTTTTGTTGCACGAGTATCCTTGAGACACGGATAATCTTATTTATGGTTTCAGTCATATGTACGGGAATTCTTATGGTGCGTGACTGGTCTGCAATAGAACGCGTAATGGCCTGCCTTATCCACCACGTGGCATAGGTAGAAAATTTATAGCCGCGTTTGTATTCGAATTTCTCCACTGCGCGCATAAGGCCTATATTGCCTTCTTGGATTAGGTCCAAAAATGACAGTCCGCGGTTGGTGTATTTTTTGGCAATGCTTACAACTAGCCTTAGGTTTGCCTCAACCAGTGTTTTTTTGGCTCTGGTAAAATGCGCCTGCCTTATTTTTATAATCTTTAGCTGTTCTTTAAGTTTATGATAAGGCGAAATTATTTTTCTAAGCAGGTGTCTTTTGTTAAGGTCGAGTTTTTTAATTTGCCCGCGTATCTTTTTATTCTTCGGCTTCTTTATTTCGCGGTCGATATAATCTATTTCCCTGATGTGGCCGGATAGATTCGATACTATATCTTCTATAACGGTGGTAGATAGGTTTAAGTCTATCAGCATAGAAGTCATCTTCTGCTCGTTGTATATACGTTTTAATTTCTTGAGTATCCGCGTGAATTTTTTAATTTCTTGGTTATTCTTTATCTGGATTTCTTCTTTAACAACGTCTTCGACATTGATTTTTTTCTCTACTATCTTTTGAATAGTTTTTATGACTTCACTTCGCACGAATTTTGCGGTCAGGGCTGCCTGCCTGAATTTTTCCTCTGTTTCTTCAATCTTCTTGGCAAGCCTTATTTCATCTTCTCTGGATAAGAGCGAAATCTTTCCCATTTGCTTAAGGTACATCTTTACGGGATCATCAAGGGGTATTAATCTGTCTTTTATTACCACTTCTTCAAATTCTTTTAAAGAATCCGTTTTATCCTTCGATGATTGGTTTACGTTTTCTGTCTCGGGGTTATCTACTACATGGATATCTTCATTGCTCAATAGTTCAAAAATCTGATCGATTTCTTCGTCGGATGTTAGATCTTCGGGAAGGATGTCGTTTACTTCATCGTAGGTAAGGTAGCCCTTTTGTTTTCCTAGGGCGACAAGCTTTTCTACATCGTTTTTAATTTCTAATTTCTTCATTTCCGGATTTCCCTTTCTTTTTCATCAGTATATTAAATTCATTCCTGAGTTTATCTAATGATTCCGGATTGCCTTTTTCTTCTGCGTTCTTTATCTGGGACTGCAGATTCTTAAGCCTTAGCTCGGCATTGCTTGATTCTATTCTCCTAAGGCAATCCTTTATGATGTTTTCGCGGTTATTTAATTCGCAGATAAGTGTTTCTTCGCTGCTTAGCTCAGAGATTAAATCGATGCACTCTTGATCATCCAAATAATTTATAATTTGGTTAGGCTTTAGTTGTTGGTGCGATTCATATAGATTGAAAGCCAGGTCTAAAATTTTCTGCAGCCTTTTGTCCTGCAGGTCGCCAGGAGAGATATTGCCCTTTAATCTTTCTATGATTTGCGCGTCTTCAAGGATTAATTTAAC
>JAQTPJ010000036.1 GCA_028712915.1 Candidatus Omnitrophota bacterium | reverse complement strand
GGGGAAGAATCTTTGCAGATATTTTTGGAAGAATGGGTAAGTACTTTTGTGGGGATACAGCCGCGGTTAAGGCAGGTGCCGCCGAGCTCGTCTTTTTCTATAAGGCAGACTTTTTTGCCTAATTTCCTGGCTTCCAAGGCTGCGTTAAAACCAGCCCAGCCCGCGCCAATAATAACCAAATCATATATCATTATTGTTTATAGATTATACTTATGCTTTCTTTTATGGACTTTACCGAGGCAGAGAACAATTCTTTTTCTTCCTGGTCTAGTTTCAATTCTACAATCTTTCTTATGCCGTCCCTGCCTATTCTTGCCGGAACGCCTATGCAGACGCCGCTAGAGCCATATTCACCGTCGAGATAAGCGCTGACAGGAATCACCGCGTCCCTGTTTTTTATTATTGCCATGCAAATCTCCAGTATTGCCGCGCCCGGAGCAAAATATGCGCTGCCTGAACCGTATAAAGACACAATTCCAGCTCCTCTGTTTTTAGTGGCCTTAACCAAATCCTCAACATCGTCTTTGCTTAAAATCTTGGTTAACGGTTTACCCTTAACAAGGCTGAACCGCGGCAAAGGAATCATGCTCTCGCCGTGGCTTCCTATAACAAGCGCTTTTATCCTGGAGCCGGGTATATTAAACTTCTTGGAAATAAGGTTATTAAACCGCGAGGAATCCAGATTCGCGCCCATTCCTATAACGCGCTTCTTGTCAAATCCTGTTTCTTTTAACAAAACATAAGTCATAATATCTACGGGATTGCTTACCGCGATAATTATTGAATCTGGGCTGAATCTTTTGATGTGGCTGCTGATATTTTTAGCGATTTCATAATTACTCTTTAATAAATCCTCTCTTGTCATTCCGGGTTTTCTCGCCAGCCCGGCAGTAACTACTACGATATCAGACCCTTTGATTTGGGAGAAATCTTCCGAGCCTTCTATAAAATTATCGTGCCCTGCTATGGAACGAGCATCGTCTAAATCAAAGGCTTTGGCCTTGGCTATACCTTTTACGATATCCACCAAAACAACTTCGGCGATGCCTCTTTCTAAGATACGCATCGCCGCTAAACCTCCGACATTACCTGCGCCTATTACCGATATTTTCATATAATTATCGCATGCGTTTTATTATGGCTTCTGCCATTTCCTGCGTCCCTGCCGCAGAAGGGTCATTCCTATCTTTCTTTAAATCATAAGTAACAGTCTTTCCTTCTTTAATCACTTCTTTCAAAGCATTTTCTAATTTATCAGCCGCCTTATCTTCTTTTAAATAACGCAACATAAGGATGCCGCTTTGAATAGTCGCCGTGGGATTAACTTTATTCTGGCCTGTGTATTTAGGCGCGGCCCCATGTACCGGCTCAAACAAAGCGCAGTCTTTACCTATATTTGCCCCGGGGGCAATACCCAGGCCGCCAATTAAACCAGCGCATAAATCAGAAATTATATCGCCGTATAAATTAGGCAAAACTAAAACATCAAAATTATGCGGCCTTAAAACAAGCTGCATGCATAAATTATCCACTATTGCTTCGTCGAACGCTATTTTACCCTGATATTTTACGGCTACTTCCCTGGCAATCCGCAAAAATAACCCATCTGTATACTTCATTATGTTGGCTTTGTGCACAGCCGTGACTTTCTTTCGTTTATTTTCTATGGCATACTGAAAAGCGAAATCAACAATCCTCCTGGAGGCAAACTCAGATATGGGCTTAATGCTGATGCCTGAATCTTCTCTTACTTTTTTGGCGCTCAGACTATTGATTAAAGATATCAGTTTTTTTGTGTCGGCGGCGCCATTTTCAAACTCAACACCCGCGTATAAATCTTCGCTGTTTTCGCGGATAATAACTAAATCCACGTCTTTATAGGGAGCCCTTACCCCTTCTATTGACTTTGCCGGCCTGACACAGGCAAACAAATCCAGGTTGTGGCGAAGAGCGACATTCACAGAACGAAAACCAGACGCAATAGGAGTCACAATAGGGCCTTTTAAAGCCACTTTATTTTCCTTGATTGACGCCATTATATCATCAGGCAAAGGCGTGCCGAATTTCTTTATCGCTCCCTCTCCTGCCAGAAATTCTTCCCAATCAATCTCAACACCAGTTGCCTCTATACACTTCGTGGTCGCCTTGATAACCTCAGGGCCTATGCCGTCTCCGGGGATTAAAGTAATTTTATGTTTCATAATGAATTAAAGTTTAACTGTTCCATATTTTTTAAAATGATTGACCAGTCCTCCGTCGGACAAAAGGTTAACCATTACCTGCGGCAAAGGCAGGATTTTTACTTCGCAACCCTGCGTGATATTTTTTAGAAACCCTTTCTCCAAATCAATGCTCAACTGGTCGTTTTCTTTTATTTTAGATGTATCTGCCTCTATGAGCGGCAGGCCTATATTTATGGCGTTACGGTAAAATATCCTGGCGAAACTTTTTGCCACCACTGCGATTATGCCCGCCCCTTTAATGGCTAAAGGCGCCTGTTCGCGGGAAGAGCCCATCCCGAAGTTTTTACCGCCTACCAATAAAGATTCTCCATGTTTTAATTTGCTGTAGAATTGAGGATCGATATCCTCGAAAATATGCTTGGAGAGCTCATTTATATCGGAAATAGCAAATTTATACCTGCCGGAGATTATCAAGTCCGTATTTACGTCATCTCCTAAAATATAGGAAAAACCCCTTAAAATCATAGAGACCTGAATTCCTCCGGATTCTTAACTTTGGAAGTCGCTGTCTCCAGGGAAATTATTCCATCTTTATAAAGTTTCTTCAAGGCCTTATCCATCGTGCACATACCGAATTGGCTGCCTGTTTGCATCAACGTCGGTATCTGCTCAATCTGGTGTTCCCTGATTAGATTTCTTATTGCCGGAGTGGCCACCATTATTTCTGTTGCCAGTATTCTGCCTTTGCCATCGGCGCGAGGCAGAAGCAATTGCGAAATTACACCCTGCAGGCAATCAGCCAGCTGCAACCTCACCTGATGCTGCTGGTTGGGCGAAAACACATCGATAATTCTCTCTATTGTCTGAGGCGCATCAGGCGTATGAAGAGTCGCCAAAACTAAATGCCCTGTCTCGGCAGAAGTAAGAGTTGTAGAAATAGTCTCCAAATCGCGCATCTCTCCTACCATAATAACATTAGGATCCTGCCTTAAGGCATGCTTTAGCGCCCCGGCGAAAGATTTCGTATCAGCGTAAACCTCGCGCTGCTTAATCACGCTCTTTTTATTAAAATGCAAAAATTCTATAGGATCTTCTATGGAAATGATTATCCCTTCTCTCTCGCTATTGATTAAATCTACCATTGCAGCCAATGTGGTAGTTTTGCCTGAGCCTGTCGGGCCGGTAACTAAAACAAGGCCGTTTGGCTTGCGCGCCAACTCCACAGCCACTTTAGGCAAACTTAGCTCATCTATAGAAGGTATTAAAAGCGGTATCCTGCGGAAAGCAGCCTCTATACTGCCGCGCTGGACATGCACATTCATACGGAAGCGGTCCAGCCCCGGCAAAGACAAAGATAAATCCAATTCCAGTTCCTGTTCAAATTTTTCTTTCTGGTCATTGGATAATACCGAATATATCAATTTCTTCGTCTCCTCGCGGTTAAGCTTGGGATATTCAGTGGCTATTATTCTTCCGTTCACCCTAATCAAAGGAGGCATATTTTCTGTCAAGTGCAGATCCGACGCCTGCTTCTCGATTGTAAATAATAACAAATCTCTCAATTCCATATTTTGTCTCCTTTTTTATATGGAGAAGCTACTTAGTCTTCCTGGGATCGGAAATCCTTCCCTTTAAAGCAGAAATAGCCACGGTTGCCGGCGAACCCAGATATATAAACGCGTTGGGGTTGCCCATCCTACCCTTAAAATTCCTATTGGCAGTCGATATTATAACTTCGTTATCCGATGGTATGCCCTGATGAGTGCCCACGCAAGGCCCGCAGCCTGGATTCACAACCGATGCGCCTGCCTCAATGAATATTTTAATCAATCCTTTCTTAAGTGCAAGTAAAAAGATTTCTTTGGATGCAGGGGCGATTATGAAACGTACTTCGGAATTAACCTTCTTGCCTTTTAATATGCCGGCTGCTATTTCTAAATCCTCGAGCCTTCCATTGGTGCAAGTCCCCAGAAAAGCCTGATTAATCTCTGTGCCGCAAACTTTCTCTATATCGCATACATTATCAACTGTGTGCGGCATGGCTATCTGCGGAGAAATATGCGAAATATCATATTCTTTTACCATGCTATAGCGGGCGCCCTTATCGGAAAATTGAGGTATAATTTTTTCTTTAGTCCTTTTTTTCAAAAAGTTATATACTTTCTCGTCAGGCTCCATCACTCCAAACTTAGCCCCTAATTCTACGGCCATGTTGCAGATAGTAAACCTCTGTTCTAAACTCAAAGCCTTTACTGCAGGGCCGGTAAATTCCACTGATTTATAAGTCGCGCCATCTGCCCTGAGGTCTTTTATTATATGTAAAATTATATCCTTAGAATAAACGCCTCTGGGGATTTTGCCCTTGATAATTACTTTTATGCTTTCCGGGACCCGGAACCAATTTTTTCCGCAAGCCAAACTTATAGCCAGATCTGTTGAGCCAACTCCTGTTGACAAGGCGCCCAGCGCCCCGTATGTGCAGGTATGGGAATCCGCCCCTAATACAAGGTATCCGGGAAGAACATGCCCCATTTCAGGAATTACCCGATGGCAGACTCCGCAGCCGATATCATATAAATTTAAGTTTAGCTTATTGGTAAAATCGCGCAGCTTTTTGTGTACAGTAGATACGCCTAAATTCGGCGACGGGGAACTGTGGTCTATGACAATAGCAAACTTATCCTTATTAAAAACATCATTTACGCCTAGCTGATTGAACCTGTCTACAATGATGCCGCTTGTGCCATCTTGACCAAAACAAAAATCAATATTGCAGATGGCAAAATCCCCTGCCTTTAAGTCTTTGCCAGCGTGCAGTGATAATATTTTTTCTGCTATTGTTTTTGCTGCCATAGTGGTTAGTGTAGTGGCTGGTGTTATTGCGCTGTGAGTCTTTCAGTCTTTAGCTTTATCAGGAAAAGTTCTAGCCGCTCTAGTCCTTTCTTAATTGTTTCCAGGGAAGTAGCAAAACTTATGCGTATCCAGGAATCGCAGCCGAATGAATCCCCCGGGATAACAGCGACATGAGACTCCTCCAGAAGCCTTTTTGCAAAATCAAAGGAAGGCATCTTTGTCTTGGAAATATTGATGAAAATATAAAATGCACCCTGTGGTTTTACAAAACTCACAAACTCGCTTAACTTTTCTTGAAGATAGGAAACGATGAAATCCCTTCTTTCCTGAAACTTCATGGTTGTGGAAGAAAAATAATCCTGTCCCAGAGTAAAAGCGGCCAGGCTTGCCTTCTGGCTTATAGAAGAAGGATTTGATGTGGAATGGTCCTGAAGTTTAGAAACTGCCGCGGATATTTCTTTGGGGCCAGCAAAATAACCTATGCGCCAACCGGTCATAGAAAAAGATTTAGATAAACCGTTGACAGTCAGCGTCAAATCGTATATTTCCTTGCCCAGAGAGGCCAAAGAAACAGATTGCATATTATCAAACAGGATTTTTTCGTATATCTCGTCGCTGATGACTAACAGTTTATTTTCAACGCAGACCTTAGCAATCTCCTGAAGTTCTTCTTTGGAATAAACAACCCCTGCCGGATTGGAAGGGCTGTTAAGTATCAATAATTTTGTGGAAGCGTTTATCTTCTTTCTTAATTTCTCTATGTTTATCTTGAATCCGTCGCCTTGGCGCGTATCTAAAATTACAGGTTTGCCCTGAGCTAATTTGACCATCTCCGGATAACTTACCCAGTAAGGCGCAGGGATAATTACCTGGTTGCCTTTATTCACTAAGACCTGAATTAAATTAAATATGCTGTGTTTTGCCCCGCAGGATACAACAATCTGGTCCGGAGAATATTCAATATTATTCTCGGATTTTAATTTTTTCGCGATTGCTTCCTTGAGCTCTGGAGTACCTGTGGAAGGGGTATATTTTGTGAAACCGTCGTTTATTGCCTTTATAGCTGCGTCTTTTATCTGTTGGGGAGTATCAAAGTCAGGTTCGCCTGCGCCAAAATTCACTACATCAATCCCTGATTTTTGCATACTTTTGGCGCGCGCGGTGATTTGAAGAGTCGCGGAAGGATTTACGGATTGAACTCTATCAGCTATTTCCATTAATTTATTTCGGGAGTATAAATTTATCTATTTACGCCTAATCTCTCTTTCTATTTATCTTTCTTGAAGAACCCTTTAAAACCTTTAAAGAATTTTCCCGGCTTCTTCTCTTCCTTCTGTTCTTCTTTCTTAGGAGGCAGCTGGGGTTTTTCTTCCTTCTTCTCAGGCTCTTTCTTTTCTTTCGCTTCTTTGGCTTCTTCCGGTTCCTTCTTAACAATCTTTTCTTTGCGTACTTTTTTGGCTTCTTTCTCTACCGGCTGCGGCTTTGCCTCTTTAATCGAAGTATCTTCTTTTATCGGTGCTTCCTTTTCCTGCTTCTTAACCGCATCCTGCTGCTGGGGTTTTTCTGCTTTAACTGCCTTTTCTATCTTCTTTACTTCATACCTCTCAGTCAATTCCAGTATTGCTAACTCTGCGTTATCTCCGCGTTGGCGACGATAAGGTATAATCCTAGTATAACCGCCGGACCTGTTGGCGAACTTCGGAGCAATGGTATCAAAAAGCAACTTTACCAATTTATGGTCGCAAAGCAGGGAAAATGCCCTACGCTTGGCAGCAAGTGTGCCCTTTTTACCTAATGTTATTATCTTATCCACGGAACGGCGCACGCTCTTCGCCCTAACCTTTTTGGTAATAATATGCTGATGCAGCAAGACAGCTATAACCATGCTTTTTATAGTAGCCTTGCGATAGCTGGAAAACCTACTGAACCTATCAGTCTTTACCTTGTGTCTCATGACTTCCTTCTAAAAGTTAAGTTAATAAGATTATTTTTCCTTCTTTAGTTTTTTAGGGTCGAATTTCATCCCTAAAGACAAACCCATACTGACTATTAATTCTTTTATCTCGGTTAGAGACTTTTTGCCGAAATTACGGAATCCCAACATCTCTGTCTCTGACCTCTTTACCAGATCGGCTATTGTCTTAATATTGGCCTCTCTTAGGCAGTTAGAGCTTCTCACTGATAACTCTAATTCAGAAATAGGAAGCCTAAGCTTTTCATAAAGCTCCTCTTCCTGCGGGGTCATCTCTTCTTTCTCTTCATAATCCTCAGGCAATTGCCCTAAATTCATAAACACATCCAAGTGCCTTTGCATTATATTGGCTGCATAGAGCATGGCGTCTTTAGGATCAATACTGCCGTTGGTCCAGACTTCTATAATCAGCTTCTCATAATCGGTGCGCTGGCCAACGCGAGTATTCTCCACACGAAAACTTACTTTCTTGACTGGAGAAAATATGGAATCTATAGGTATCGTGCCTACAGGCTGGTCCTCTTTTTTGTTTTGTTCCGCGGACACAAACCCCCTGCCCCTGCCGACTTCCATTTCTATGTTTATCTTTTTATTCTTAGTGAGCGATAAAAGGTAGA
>JAQTPJ010000035.1 GCA_028712915.1 Candidatus Omnitrophota bacterium | reverse complement strand
AATAATTTTCCTTTCGCCTTTTCAAAAGAATTGGGTTATTTAACAGCCTGCCCCACAAATACCGGCACGGCAATGCGCGGCTCTATTATGCTGCACCTTCCTGTGCTGGTGATGACGCGCCAAATCAACCGCGTCTTAGACGCCATAGCTAAACTAAGTTTCACTACGCGGGGGCTATACGGCGAAGGCACACAGGCCAGCGGCAATTTCTTTCAAATTTCCAATCAGGTATCACTGGGCCAGAAGGAAGAGGAAATTTTAGATAAACTCAAAGGCGTGATAAGGCAGATTATCGATCAGGAAAAAACAGCCAGGCAGGCCCTTTTATCCAAACACAGGCATATGCTTGAGGATAAAATCTGGCGTTCCTACGGCACATTGATAAACGCGCATATTATTACCAGCCAGGAGACAGTCGAGTTGTTGTCGATGTTAAGGCTGGGCCAGGATTTAGGGATAATCAAAGGGTTGGAGAGGTATTTAATTAATGAATTGTTTATATTGACGCAGCCGGCGCACCTGCAGAAGATAGAAAAGAAAAAACTAAATCCACAGGAAAGGGATATCAAGCGCGCGGAATTAATAAGAGAAAAACTAAGCATCAAGAAGATAAACAAAGACAATACAAATTAATATAGCTTAAGGGGGAATAGAGATGTTTAATCGTTTTACAGAAAGAGCAAGAAAAGTAATTGTTTTAGCTAAAGAAGAAGCGCGCCGTTTTAATCATGATTATATCGGCACGGAACACTTGCTTTTAGGCTTAATCCGCGAAGGCGAAGGTGTTGCCGCGGCGGTGCTGCAGAAAATGGGTTTAAGCCTTGAGTCTATCCGGCTGGAAGTGGAAAAACTTGTTCAGCCCGGGCCTTCCACTCAAATTTTAGGAGACATTCCTTTTACGCCGCGTTCAAAAAAGAGCCTGGAGCTATCCGCAGAAGAAGCCCGCGCATTGGGCCATAATTATATTGGCACCGAACATCTATTGTTGGGATTGTTGCGCGAAGGAGAAGGCGTGGCTTCGCAGGTATTAATGAATTCTGGTTTGAATTTGAATAGCGTGCGTTCAGAGATTATGGAAATTTTAGGTTCTGCTACCCCTGGATTCGGCGCGCAGGCGCAAGGGGCGAAATCCAAGACTCCTGCGCTGGACGCTTTCGGAAGGGATTTAACAACACTGGCAAGGGAAAATAAATTAGACCCTGTAATTAACCGCAAAAATGAAATAGAAAGGGTTATCCAGATTTTAGGTCGCAGGACCAAAAATAATCCTGTTTTATTAGGTGAGGCAGGCGTGGGAAAAACCGCAATCGTGGAAGGATTGGCGCAGCAGATAGTTGCGGGTAATGTCCCTGAAGTTATACGAGATAAGAGGATTATCATAATTGATTTAGCGCTTATGATTGCAGGGACGAAATACCGCGGCCAATTCGAGGAAAGAATAAAGGCGGTAATAGATGAGTTAAAGCGTTCAAAAGATGTGATAATTCTTATTGACGAATTGCATACTTTAGTCGGCGCCGGCGCCGCGGAAGGCGCGATTGACGCGTCAAATATTTTAAAGCCTGCCTTATCCAGGGGCGAGATACAGTGCATAGGCGCTACAACCTTAGATGAATATAGAAAGCACATAGAAAAAGACGCGGCTTTAGAGAGAAGGTTCCAGACTATTATGGTTGACCCTCCATCGGTGGAGCAGACTATAGAAATATTAAAAGGGCTTCGCGGCAAATATGAGGAGCATCATAGGGTAAAATTCACAGATGAGGCTTTGGAGGCGGCGGCAAAATTGTCAGACAGGTATGTAAGCGGCAGATTCCTGCCTGATAAGGCTATTGATATAATTGACGAGACCGGTTCACGGTCAAGGCTGACTGTATTAACCGTACCTGATGAAATAAAAAAGATAGAACAGGAGATAGAAGGCATAAAGAAGGAAAAAGAGGGTTTTATCAAAAGCCAGGATTTTGAGAAGGCAGCGGCATTGAGGGACAAGGAGAGGCAGGTGCGCGCAGAGCTGGATACCAAAAAGAAAGAATGGATACAAGAAAGGGACAAAAACTGCCCCAGCATTAAAGAAGATGATATTGCTCATATAGTTTCTGAATGGACAGGCATTCCCATTGTAAGATTAGAGCAGAAAGAGAGCGAAAAGCTTCTAAAGATTGAGGAAGATTTACATAAACGCGTAGTCGGCCAAGAAGAGGCGTTGTCAGTTATTGCCCATGCAGTCAGAAGGTCGCGCGCCGGCATCAAAGACCCGCGCCGGCCGATAGGTTCGTTCATATTTTTGGGGCCGACCGGCGTCGGCAAAAGTTTACTCGCCAGGGTATTGGCGGAGTTTATGTTTGGAGACGAAGACGCGTTGATTCAGTTGGATATGTCGGAATATATGGAGAAATTCAACGTTTCCCGGTTAGTCGGCGCGCCTCCGGGTTATGTGGGTTACGAAGAAGGGGGCCAGCTTACCGAAAAGATTCGCCGGCGTCCTTATTCCGTAATACTGCTTGATGAAATTGAGAAGGCGCATCCGGACGTATTTAATATTTTGCTTCAGGTGTTGGAAGAAGGCCGACTCACAGACAGCTTCGGCAGGAAAGTCGATTTTAGGAACACTATTTTGATTATGACTTCCAACGTGGGCGCAGAGATACTGCGTAAGCAGGGCTCATTAGGTTTTAAATCCAGCGGCGAAGAGGTTACTTACCAGGATATGAAGCAGAAACTAATGGATGAGGTGAAGAAGACATTCAAGCCGGAGTTCATTAATAGAGTCGATGACATAGTGGTGTTTAGGTCGTTGGTCAAAGAAGATTTGATCAAGATAATCGATATTGAAATTTCCTATGTCGCTGAAAGGCTTAAGGAACAGGGTATTACTTTTGAATTAGATAAAGGGGCAAGAGAATTTCTGATTGAGAAAGGCTTTGACCCTGTGTTTGGCGCGAGGCCTTTAAAGAGGACAATCCAAAGATACATTGAGGATTCTCTGGCTCAGGATATAATTTCCAAGAAGTTCAAGGAAGGCGCTCATATCAAGGTAAAAAGAAAAAGGGATGAGCTGGAATTTGTGTAATTCCTTTTAGGTTTATATTCAACATTTAGATAACTCATAGCATAAAAACGAGGCTTGAATAAATGATAAAATATTTATCCAGGATGGGCAGGCAGACGTTAACGTTATTTACTTATTTAGGTGGGCTTAGCACTTTGGGTTTAGAGACTATCTTTTGTATTTTTATCCCTCCCATAAAAAAGGAACGTATTTTTGAACAGGCAAAACAAATAGGCCTGGATAGCTTATTTATAGTGTCGCTCGTAGCGTTCTTTACGGGTATGATTTTGGCGTTGCAGACAGCGTATCTTATGAAAAAGCTTTCTTCCGAGATTTATATTGCCAGTATTATAGCTTTGTCTTTAACCAGGGAGTTGGGGCCTGTGCTTACTGCTTTAATTGTTGCTGGCAGGTCTGGAGCCGCGATTACAGCCGAGATAGGTACAATGACGGTCACGGAGCAGGTAGATGCCTTAAAGACATTGGCTACAAATCCTGTAAAATATCTAGTCGTGCCCAGATTTATAGCTCTTACATTAATGCTGCCCATTCTTACCATATACGCTGATTTAATAGGAATATACGGCGGTTATATTATCGGTGTGAACAGATTGAGCATTTCTCCCAGCATGTATTTGGCTACTACTTTCGATACCCTTGTAAATAAAGATATAATAACAGGTTTAATTAAGGCTGTATTTTTCGGTATGATTATTTCCCTTGTTGCCTGTTACGAGGGTTTAAATGTTGAGGGCGGGGCTGAGGGCGTAGGTAAATCTACTACTAAATCGGTCGTTACGACTTTTATTTTTATAATAGTGGCGGACTGTTTCTTTACCGCGCTGTTTTATTTCTTCTTTTAACTTTAGATAGGTCAGCATAAATAAAAGACAGGCATAATTATGATTGAAATTAAGGGGCTCACTAAGAAATTCGGCGATTTCTTAGTGCTGGATTCATTGGATCTAAAGATTGAGACAGGCGAGACCAAGGTTATCATCGGCCGCTCCGGTTGTGGCAAGAGTGTTTTATTGAAACACATTGTGCGGTTGCTTGATCCTGACGCCGGGATAGTATTGGTGGATGGCCAGGATATTTCTAAATTGGATTCCAAGAAGATGAATCAGCTTCATATGAAAATCGGCATGGTTTTTCAGGGGGGCGCTTTATTTGATTCACTTTCAGTCTGGGAGAATGTAGGATTTGTTTTAAGGGAATACTCCACATTAAAAGAGAAAGAGATAAGAGAGCGCGTAAAAGAGGCGCTTTCCCTGGTTAATTTGTATGACGTAGAAGACAAGATGCCGTCGGAACTCAGCGGCGGGATGAAAAAAAGGGTGTCTTTGGCAAGGGCGCTTTGCGTAAGGCCGCAGATAATACTTTATGATGAGCCTACTACGGGAATCGATCCTATTACCGCCGACGCCATAAATGCCCTCATAGATGAATTGCATGATAAGTTAAAAGTTACCTCTATCGTGGTCACTCACGATATGAGGAGCGCTTATAAAGTAGCGGATAATATCGCTATGTTGTATCAGGGTAAAATAATCGCCGAAGGCACGCCGGATGAAATCCGTTATACGCACGATCCTGTTGTGCACCAGTTTATAACAGGCGCTGCCCATGGCCCGATAACTAATCAGGATCAGGGCAAGGAATAATATAAAATCATAAGGGGGAAAGAAATGGCAGATAAAACAAAGATGCAGGAATTAAAAGTAGGAATATTTGTTTTTATTGGTTTGATTATTCTTATTGTATTTGTCTTGATGATTGGAGACTTTAGGCTTATCAACCCCGGATATACTTTTAAAGTTTCCTTTGGTTTTGCCAATGGCATTAAGGCAAGCGCGCCGGTGAGGCTTTCCGGAGTAGAAGTAGGCGAGGTAAAAGGCATACACATAGATTATGATGAACAGGCAAAAAAGCCATTCGTGTTGGTTGATGTTTGGGTGAATAAGGATTCAAAGATTCCTTTGGATTCGCGGATATGGGTAAATATGCTGGGATTATTAGGGGAGAAATATATCGAGATTATCCCTGGCAAGAACTACCAGCATTTATTGAGGGATGGGGCTATCATTAAAGGCGAAGACCCTGTGTCAGTTCAGGAATTGACGGATTTAAGCAGGGAAATAGCCATACAGGTCGGCAGTACGGTGAAGGTGGCAGAAGAAACCCTGGATAAGCTAAACGTAACTTTAGATTCCTTAAACCTGATATTGGGTAATGTAAAAGACGGAAAAGGCAGCATAGGCAAGTTATTCTTCGACGAAAGCCTGTATACCAATATCGATGAGATGTTTATGGATTTAAAGAAAAACCCCTGGAAGCTTTTGTATAAACAAAAAGAAAAGTAATGCCAAAGACAAAGACTATTTTTACCTGCCAGAATTGCGGCGCGCAATCCCCTAAATGGCTGGGCAAATGCCCTGATTGCAACAGCTGGAGTTCTTTTGTGGAAGAAGATGTCGTCCCTGAAAGGTCTATGAGGTTTGAAGTAGGCACTGTGCAGGAGCATCCGGTATTGCTAAATAGAGTTGAGATAAAAAAAGAACCGCGCTGGGAAACAGGCATAAAAGAATTGGACCGCGTTTTAGGCGGTGGGGTTGTGATTGGTTCAGTGGTTTTGATTGGAGGCGACCCCGGTATTGGTAAATCCACTCTTTCGCTGCAGATGTCCTCAAATTTAAGTAAGGAACACACTGTGCTTTATGTTAGCGGGGAAGAGTCCACTATTCAGACGAAGATGCGGGCGAATAGATTAAGTTCCGCGACAGGGGATAATTTTTACATAGTTAACCTTGTCAGCCTGGAAGGTATTTTTGAAGCGATTAAAAAGATAGGCGCCGAAATCGTAATTATTGATTCTATACAGGTTATATATACTCCGGAAGTTACTTCCAGCCCGGGGAGCGTGTCTCAGGTAAGAGAATGCGCCGGCATGTTGACAAAATTTGCCAAACAGAACGGCGTTTCCATGTTTATAATCGGCCATGTGACCAAAGAAGGGACTATTGCCGGGCCGCGCGTATTAGAACATATCGTAGACACGGTTTTGTATTTTGAGGGCGATAGGTTTTCAAACTACAGGATGCTTAGGGCTGTGAAAAACCGTTTCGGCTCGACCAATGAGGTGGGGGTTTTTGAGATGTCCGGACGGGGATTAATAGAAGTGGCTAACCCGTCGGAGTATTTTCTTTCGGAAAGGACGAATAATATATCCGGCAGCGTAATCTTCTCGACAATGGAAGGCACGAGGCCCTTGTTAGTGGAAATACAGTCTTTGGTCTCTAAAGCTGGTTTTGGTATGGTTAGGAGAAAAACTCAGGGCATAGATTTTAACCGCATAAATTTATTAGTGGCTGTGTTGGAAAAACGAATAGGCTTGAAATTAGAAGACAAGGATGTCTTTGTAAATATCGTCGGCGGAATAAGCATAAGCGACCCCGCGGCGGATTTGGCGATAACCACTGCCATAACATCAAGTTTTTATGATAAGGCTATTCCTAAAGATTTGATAATTTTAGGCGAGGTTGGCTTGGGCGGTGAAATACGTTCTGTTACCTCATTGTCTTTACGTTTAAAAGAATCCGTAAAATTAGGTTTTAAAAAAGCGATTATCCCTCAAGGCAATACTAAAGATGCCAAAGAGACCGTTGATTTAAAACTTTATCCTTTTGGGAGCCTAAGGGAAGTTTTCAAATTCTTATGGAAGGAGAATTAATATGAAAGTTACTTTATTATTCGTGAGATTATTTTTTATAATAGGCAGTTCACTTATGGGTTATGGCGCCGGGATGGAAATCGGAGAGGGATTGACGGGTTTGACAATGGGTTTTAGTTTCAGTTATATCATTATCGTACTGGAAGTAATGATGAGGCGTGTTTCTGTTAGGGGGCTGTCAAGCATGGTATTCGGATTATTATTAGGTATGCTTATGGCAAAGATTGTATCCAACGCCTTTGTCCTTTTTCCTATCGACAGCTCAATGCGTTCCTTGACGAACGTAATCCTTACTCTTTCGTTTTGTTATCTTGGCGCGGCCTTGGGTCTGCGCGGGAGGGATGAATTCAACATAATTATTCCTTATGTAAAGTTGAAAAGGCAGGGCGAAATATCCGATATGGTAATTTTGGATACCAGCGCCATAATCGACGGCAGGATCCTTGATGTTTGCAAAACTAATTTCTTGGAAGCAAAGATTATCGTGCCGCGTTTTGTTCTGAAAGAGCTGCAGACGATAGCTGATTCCAGTGATTCGATTAAGCGCCAGAGAGGCAAAAGGGGCATAGATATCTTGCAGGCGATACAGCGCGAAATCAATATCACCATACAAGAAGAGGATTTCCCCGAGATACACGATGTAGATACCAAATTGGTAAGGCTGGCAAAACTCTTAGAGGCAAAAGTTGCGACAGTAGATTATAACCTTAACCGTATCGCAACGCTGCAAGGGGTAAAGATTTTAAATATCAATGAGCTGTCCAATTCCTTAAAGGCTATCGTGTTGCCTGGCGAAGAACTGGAAATAAAGATAATAAAAGAAGGCAAAGAATACAATCAGGGTGTGGGTTATTTAGAGGACGGCACGATGGTGGTTGTAGAAAATGGCCGTAAACTCCTGGGCAAGACGCTGTCCGTTGCTGTGACATCTGTTTTGCAGACGCAGGCGGGTAAG
>JAQTPJ010000034.1 GCA_028712915.1 Candidatus Omnitrophota bacterium | reverse complement strand
AAAACCAGACATAGGATTGACTTTTGTTTCTGGATTGCGTTCGATATTAAGGCAGAGTCCGGATATTATACTGGTCGGCGAAATCCGCGATTTTGAGACGGCGGATATTGCCATAAAGGCATCTTTAACAGGCGAGTTGGCGCTTTCTACTTTGCATACCAATGATGCTTGCGGCGCTATTACAAGATTGATAGATATGAATGTAGAGCCTTTTTTAGTCGCCTCGAGCCTCATCCTTAGTTCGGCGCAGAGGCTATGCAGGCGAATATGTCCGAAATGCAAAGAGCCGGATGAAATTTCCAGAGAAACATTGGAAAAACTCGGAGTTTATGATTTAATAAAGAAGAGGAATAACACAGGTTTTTTCAGGGGTAAGGGTTGCAGCCATTGTAGCAATACGGGTTATTTTGAGCGTATAGCAATTCATGAAGCTGTAATGATTGACGATGAAATACGTGATTTGATTATAAAGAGGGGGTCTAGCGACGAAATAAAGGATTTCATTGTAAAAGAAAAGGGCTTCAAGACATTAAGAGATGATGCTGTAGATAAGTGGCTTCAGGGTATAATTACGCTGGAGGAAGTAATCAGAGCTACTACGGAGGATTAAATTTAGAAGGATATGGCAGAAGGAAAAATTCTTATAATTGATTCCGACGAGAAAAATAGCCAGATAATGAAGATTGTCTTAGCGAATTTAGGCTATGAGGTGTCGGTTGCCTTTAACGGAAAGTACGGCGTAGATGCTTTTGCCATAAATAGGTTTGATATTGTTTATCTTGCCATGAATATCCGCGACATAGACCCACTTTATATCATAAGGGAGTTTAAGAAGAGAGATTTAGATATTATTATAATAGCTTTGATATCTTTGGATGCAGTAAATTTTATTCAGGAGGCGTCCAGCCAGGGGGTGTATGATTACATAAAGAAGCCCGCTGATCCTCAGGAAATATATTTTACAGCCAAGAGGGCGATGTCGCAGCGGAAATATTTGGTTAACAACAAGCTGGCCTTGCGTAGTTTGGAAGAGAGAAACGTTGCTTTGCAGAAGCAGAATATTATGCTTGCCAGAAGGATAGAAGAAAGCACGCGTAACTTAACCCAGCTTTATGAGGATTTGCGCGATACATATATGCGTACAATTAAGGCCTTGGCACAGGCTATAGATGCGCGTGACCACTACACGCATAGCCATTCCGAAAACGTAAGCAGGTATGCGAATATAATGGCGTCCCAGATGGGTTTGGATACGCATAAGGTAGAAGAAATAACTGACGCCTGCCAGCTGCACGATTTAGGAAAGATTGGCATCCACGATTATGTCTTGACTAAACCAGGCAAGCTTACTCCTGAAGAGTTTGAAGAAGTCAAGCTTCATGCTTTGAAAGGCGCGCAGATTTTGGAGCCGCTTACATTTTTAGAAGGAGTGATAAGTATCGTAAAGCAGCATCACGAACGTTATGACGGGAAAGGTTATCCTTATGGGCTTAAAGGAGAACAGATTGATATAGGTGCAAGGATAATGGCAATTGCCGATACCTATGACGCGATGACGAGCGCAAGGCCATATAGGACACAGGGTGTTACTAAAGAAGAGACGATAGAAGAGATAAAAGACGGCAGCGGTACACAATTTGACCCTAAAGTCGTAGAAGTATTTTTAAAAGTAGTGCATAGGTTTTAGGAAATAGTAATTATAGCAGAAAGGTTTGTCACTATGGCGCAATTTAAATATGACGCAAAAGATCCATCAGGGAAATCCATAAGCGGAGCGTTGGAAGCAGCAAACAGGGAATCAGCGGTTAATATATTGCATCAGAAAAGTCTGACGATTATAAGTATTTCAGAAGAAAAGGGCAGGGAAGCGAAAAAGAAAAAAGTCAAGCTTGACGATTTGGTTATATTTTCCCGGCAATTTTCTACGATGGTCGACAGTGGAATTTCTGTTGTTCAGGCTTTGTCTATTTTGGCAGAACAGTCGGAAAACAAAGTTCTATCTGCTACTACACAGGCAATCAGTAAGGATATCGAAAGTGGTTCTAATTTATGCGATGCTTTAGCAAAACATCCGAAAATATTCTCCGAGCTTTATATAAATATGGTCAAGGCAGGAGAGACTTCTGGAAAGCTGGATGAGATTTTAGACCGCCTGGCAACATATTTAGAAAAGACAAATTCTCTACAGAGGAAAATCCGTTCCAGCCTTGTTTATCCGACGGTAGTAATAAGCCTCGCCATGACAATTACTCTGGTGCTTCTGATTAAAGTGGTACCGGTATTTAAAAATATATTTGATACGCTCGGAGGGGCATTGCCTTTGCCTACGCAAATCCTGATTATGATAAGCGATACTCTCAGGAAGAATTTTATTTTTGCAGCTATTGGAGCATGTATTTTTGTTTTTTTGTTAAAAAAATATTTTTCCACTCCCAGAGGGCGCTATCAATTTGATAAGAGGCTTATCAGGCTTCCTGTTTTTGGGCTATTGGTGAGAAATGTTGCCATAGCCAAGTTTACCAGGACCCTGGCGACGCTGGTGCGAAGCGGTGTCCCGATTTTAAACGCTTTAGCCATAGTAGGAAAAACATCCGGCAATAAAATTATAGAAGAAAACGTTACCGACGCCTGCAGTTCCATAAAAGAAGGAGAACCCATATCAGGACCTTTGTCAAGGGGAGGCATTTTCCCGCCTATGGTAGTAAGGATGGTTTCTGTAGGTGAACAGACCGGGCAGTTGGAGAAGATGTTGAATAAAATAGCGGATTTTTATGAAGAGCAGGTTGATGCTGCTGTAAGCGGTTTTGTGTCGATGATAGAGCCTTTAGTTATTGCATTTTTAGGTATTGTTATTGGTGGCATAGTAGTGGCGCTATTTCTGCCAATATTTAAGATAACAGAACTGCTTGGTAAATAGTAAGTTACAGCTATGTACCTTGAAAATACATAGAGTTTTATGTTACACTTATAATAGAGAATAAATAGTTCTTTCTCATCATATTGTTAAGGGCAAACCATCCGGCTTGACACTGGAAAGCCGGCCTGTAAATGGTCGAAAGAATGGGACATCTGCCGAAGTCATCTTGGCAGATACGCTAAAATAAAATTTAGCGGGCAAAACTAAAGGGCCTAATTCTTATTATTTTATAAAAGGAAAAGGCAGCCAGCTACCGATAAAAATAGTATGTTTTGATTACCTATTCTTTTATCCATTTAGCGGTTTAGCTATCTGGAAAGGTTAAGAATAGGTATTTTTTTTGGAAATTAATTCATTTTACTTGACAATAAAGAAGGGAGGTGATATAAAAATTAGTTAGTATTTAACGCGGCAGAACCTAACGTAGATAGCGGATTTTTCATACGTATTATACGTAAAGGTTTAATCTACGCCGAGAGAGGAGGATAGAACTAAAATGAAGAAACTGACAAAAAGAGGCTTTACGCTGGTGGAAATCATGATAGTAGTTGCAATTATTATTCTTCTTGCGGCCATAGCTATTCCTAACCTGCTTAGAGCCAGGCTTAACGCCAATGAAGCGGCAGCCATTGCTGCTTTAAGAACGGTAAGCACTGCTTGTGAAAGCTACAGAGCAGCACAGACTTCGCCTACATATCCGGGGGCATTGACAGATCTTTCTGGCGCTAGCCCCGCTTACATTGATTCTACTCTAGGCTCTGGTACCAAACAGGGGTATAGTTTTACTTATTCCTCAGCAAGCGCTGGTACTCAGTATAGTTGTACTGCTGCTCCTGTTACTGGAGGGGTTACGGGCTCCAGGACTTTCATTGTTAATGAAAGCGGTGTAATCGTTTCCGGCGGTACTTATTCAGGCGGCACAGCAATTCAGTAATAGATTGCTTTGCTAAAGCAATTAATCCCGGTATGTTTCTTACGTACCGGGATTTTTTAATGAGCGTACAACTTAGGGAGTACGAACTAAGTTCATTTTTGCTTGACAATTTATCTCGTTGTTATAAAATAAGTTAAGAAAAGTTTATCAAAAGTTAAAATAGCGTTATTTTTATTATTTTTTAATTATATAATACATAATATGTAGAAAAACAGGAAGGATATGGCTATTATCAGAAGAAAATCTGGTTTTACGCTTGTAGAAATAATGGTTGTGGTAGCCATAATCCTTATAGTGATGACTTTGGCGTTACCAAATATATTGCGTTCGCGCATGAACGCAAATGAAGTAGCGGCTATCGCGCATTGCCGTTTAATTTCTACTGCCTGCCAGTCTTACTATTCTAACAGCATCCCACACGTTTATCCTAACAGCTTGGAAGATTTGATAGAGCCAAATTCCAGCCCAGCCTATATAGACACAACGCTGGCCTCAGGTGAGAAACAGGGATATATTTTTACTTATGATCTCGTAAACGAAGATAGTTTTACCTTGAATGCGGCCCCCAGGACGCCAGGCAGGACCGGGGTGAGGTATTTTTATACGGATGAGACAGGGGTAATCCGTAATAAAAATGACGAAGAGGCGGGCCCTGATGATCCGCCTGTATCCGGATAGAGCTGTATATTGCTTATATATTTTTTAAATTTAAAGAAGAATAACTATAATAATAAATAGAAAGCGAGAAATATTTGTTTAAGAGAGCAAAAAATACCAATGCTTTTTCTCTCATAGAGTTAATGATTGCTTCTGCTATTCTGATGTTTATTATGATAGGGATGCTCTCAACCTATATCGCCTGTTTTGAGCTAAATGAATTTACTAGGAATTTGACTTTGACGAATAATGCTTTACAGGCCAAGATGGAAACTCTCAGAGAGACTCCGTTTGACAGTTTACTTTCTTTAGATGGCACTAATTTCTCCCTCAATGGTTTTTCCGCAAGTAATGCTAAGGGCGTAATCGACGTTTATTCTACGGCTTATTCCGATTTAATATATGTAAGGTTAGTCGCTTGCTGGAAACAGAAGGCTGGGCGGGTAATCGGTGAAGACAAAAATTTAAATGGCAGGCTAGATTCAGGAGAGGATGATGGGGATGGTGTCTTGGAATCTCCGGCAGAGATAGTTTCTTTTATCAGTAGGGCAGAGTGATGGCAAAAACAAAAAAAGGGTATACATTACTTGAGCTTTTAATAGTAGTAGCGGTTTTCGGCATAATAATGAGCGCGTTGTTTTCCAGTATTACTTATTCAAGGTCGAGTTTTCAAAACGCCGGTTATCAGATCGATAGGCAGCAGGATGCCAGGAGGGCTGTGGATAAGATTGCCTGGGAGCTAAAGAAGTCCAGCCCCGCATGGGAGATGGATGGTGGCAGATACAGCGTTTCTATAAATGAAGACGGTGACCAGCTGGATTTTTATGTACCTGTGTTTGATGAAGATAATCAGATAACAGAACTAAAGGCTGTGCGTTATTATATGAATACAGCAAATACTTCCCAGATGTTGAGAAAGGAAGGCATCGAGGATGCAGTGGTGGCAGCAAATAATATATATAATACAGCATCGCAGAAGCCTTTTTTTACTTTTAATGATCCGATTGTAGTTATAAGTATTCCTGTAGTGAAAAACAATACAGTTTTTACTTTAACGACCCAGGCGAATTTACGGAATCGCGATGTTCAGTTAGGCGAAGAGGTGACAGTTGAAGAAATCGATGAATAATCAAAAAGGGTTTATATTAATTGCTTCTGCGCTGGCGGTGATAGTTGTGTTGGGGTTGAGCGCTGTATTTTTTCTGCGCAGCGTTGGCGAGAAGCGCGTTGTCGATGTAGAGAAGTTTAATATGCAGGCCGATTTCTTGGCGGAGGCGGGGATAAATCACGGTTTGAGCGAATTAAGAGAACGCATAGGTTCAGATCTTAGTTCCAAAGTGCAGAATATAAGAGACGCCTCAACTATCAATACTTATTATGTAAGCGGTGATTCGTTGGGATTTTTAAGGGATTATGCTTATGCGGCAGGAAATACGCAGTTCAGCGTTTCTTCAGGAGAAGCCATTCTTACTTTAACCCCTTTAAGCGTAGTAACTAATGTCAGCGGCAGTTATGGCGCACAGATAGTAATAACCGAAGCAGCGCCTCCTGAAAAAATAGAGGGAACTGAGCAGGATGCTGAGTATATATTTTATTATAGTTATACGATTAAAGGCACGGGTACTTCGACCGGAATCACTCCTAATATCGTAAAAAGAATATATCTTTCAGGAGATTTCTCCGTAAGGGTTGCGAGAGATAATCTTGCCAAATACGCCTTATTTACCAATCATCACACTTCTTCCAGCGGCGGAGCGGTATGGTTTATTAATACTACAAACTTCTATGGGCCAGTCCGTACAAATGAAGCTTTAAGATTTGCATATAATCCCGGTTCTTATTTTGCCGGTAAAGTAAGTCAGCATGGAGATGAAGCTTGGTTTTATAATAATGGGTATAATATATTATTAAACGATGACCACAATGGAACTGTGGATGTGCCTACTTTTAATGATGGTTTTGACCGCGGCGTAGGAGAGGTGAATTTACAGTCTTCTGTGAATTCTGAAAGCGCTAAGTACCAAGCGCTTGGCGGCACGGCAGAGCCGTCGACAAATGGAGTTTATCTCCCTAATGATGGAGTCACATTGACAGGTGGGATTTATATAAAAGGAGAGGTTACAGAATTAGAGCTAGATGTTGATGGAGATAAGGCAAAGTATACAATACATCAAGGCACAGGCGCTCCTACAAGAATTACAGTAGATTATGATTCTGATAGTACTTATGTCAGGGATCCTTCAAACCATACTACTATTTATAATGGTTTTCCTGATGGTATAGGTGGTGAGGGGACAATTATTTATTCAGCTGATCAAATAAGCCAACTTGGCGGTACAATACAGCAGGATTCAGTTGTTACTCTTTGCTCAGAAGACGATATTATTATTACTGACCACATAAAGTATGAGAATTATAATACTACACCAACCCTAAATGCAAACGGCTATACAAATATGCTGGGTATTGTTTCTTTCAATGGAGACGTGCGCATTGGAACAGCAGCTCCCAACAATATCAATATCCATGGGGTGATTATGGCGCCCAATGGCCAATTTCAGGTAGATAATTATTATTTAGGCAGTCCGCGCGGCACAGCCACTTTGTTAGGCGGCGTGATTAGCAATTACTACGGCCCTTTTGGCACTTTCTCGGGTAGCGGCTATGCCAGGAATTTTATTCACGACGGCAGAGTCCTCTCCGGACAGATCCCGCCGTATTTTTTATCTATGACTAATTTTGTTTCTTATGATGAAGGTCTAGATAGTCGGCCATTATGGCGCAAGGTAGACACAATAGATGATTCTGATGATGGCGATGATGATGAGGTAGGAAAAGGGGGCGCTGGTCTAGGGATATTGGAGGATGATGAATCGCTTTATGAACGAAATGAACGATAAAGACAGAGTAATTTTCATAAACAGGAAACACATTTTCTTGGTATTAATTCTAGTGGTAATTGCGGTGTTTTATTATTTATTGATTACAGCAAATAATGAAATAGCAGTTAAAGAAAATAAAACTGCAGCCTTGCAGAAATCCAGGGGGTTGCCAGATATTGTAAAAAGAGAACGCAGAAAATTATCTCCACAGAAAAAGATATACGATGTTTTTAAGTCGGATGCAAATAAGCAGAGAACAACGACTGAAGAAGAAGGTTTAAAAGGCGAATTGAAACCCGAAGATATTCTCATCTAGATATGTTGGAGATGACGACCATAAAAAGCGCATATAGTATAAGACTAGATTATAATTAATGGAGAAAAAAGAAA
>JAQTPJ010000033.1 GCA_028712915.1 Candidatus Omnitrophota bacterium | reverse complement strand
ATAGCTGGGCCCAATCCGGCGCCGCGTTTATAAATCCCTGAGAACAAAGGCAGGACCGTGCATGAACAAACGGCAAGTATAGATCCGGAAATAGAAGCAACACTATAAGCGAGTATCTTCTTTGCCTTTGCGCCAAAATATTTGATAACCGCTGCCTGGCTTATAAAAACCGATATGGCTCCAGCAATGAAAAATGCCGGCACAAGGCAAAGCAGGACATGCTCGCGCGCATACCATTTCACCAGAGCCAGCGCCTCAAACACAGGATTCCTAAAAGGCAAAAGTTTTATAGGCATAAAATAACAAATCAGAAACCCTATTAAAACAATTAAAAACTCTTCTTTAAATCTTCTCTTCATATATTTTTACAATAAGGCTATTGCAAATTCCTATCCAGAGAATCCGCCTGTTTATATAATTCTGATATTCTTGTTGAAATCAACTTGTTTAGCATCTTCCGTTCTAAAAATCCCGTAAGCCTGCCTTCTTTATCAACCACGGGCAGATATTCAAGATCATCTCTCTTAAAATATTCTTTCGCAACGGATAGAAATGAATCGGCATATATAGTAGCTATCGTAGGCTCCATTATATCACTAGCCAAAATCAAATTATTTGACTCCTCAACTGTTAAAGCGTTTCTTATCATATCAATGCTTATTATGCCTAGCAAATATTTGTTTTTATCAACCACTGGGTAATAAAAATTAGTGCTTTTGCTAAAAATATTTATTATGGCAGATAGGTTTTCATTATTGTATATAAAACGGTAACCAGGGCTCATTATGTCTTTAACTCTGGTCTTTTGAATTAAATCTTCTTCTGTAATATTTAAACCCGCTTCTTTTGCCTTTATCACCGCCAATCTCGTCAGGGGCGGCCCTATTAATTGCACCACAAAAGTAGTTGTAGTGATGACTATGATTATAATATTGCCTATTTGCTCCGGGAACGCCTGCGACGCCACCAAAGATAAACCTATGGCAACTCCTGCCTGGCTAAGAAGGCATAAAGGAAGATATTTCTGAACAGAAATTGGCATCCTGGAGATGCGCGCCCCGAAATTAGACCCGATAGCTTTTCCTGCGGTCCTTCCTATTAAATAAACAAGCACAAGGAAAATAATGGGCAATGACATCTTGCCTATATCAAGTTTTGCTCCTACAAGAACAAAGAAAAGTATATATATGGGAGGCGTAAAACCTTCAACTAATTCAAACATCCTGCGGTTTGTTTCAAGGGGGGCATAATTAACCATAATCGCCCCCAATACCATAGCGGCTAATAACATATCCACATGAAGAGCCAGAGACAAACCCAAGGTAAGCAAAACCATTCCTATCGAAAGGGCAAGAATTTTCTCTCTCTGGGTATGCAACTTAAGAATCCTGATTAATAATAATCCTGAAAATACGCCTATCAATATCGAACCGCCTATCTCATACAATGGTTGACCGAATAATTTAAATATACTCTCAGGGGCATGGCCTATTAATCTCAACGCTATACTTGAAGCAAAAGCAAAAAGCAAAAGAGCCAATCCGTCATCTAAAGCGACGATGCTCAATACCGTTCTTGTCAAAGGCCCGCGGGTTTTATATTCCCAGAGCACATCAGTGGTCGCGGCTGGCGCCGTGGCCGAGGAAATCGCTCCTAATAATAAACCAAGAGCGCAGGCGATCCTAAAATCTTTAAATATAAACATTCCGACGATGGTTGTTAAAATAGAAACTATAACAAAAGCAGTCATGCCTTCAAAGATTAAGACGTTTATTAGCTGCTTTCCATATTTAATAAAAATATCCTTCCTGAGTTCTCTGCCAATCATAAAACCAATTAATCCCAACGCGAAATAATTAAGGGGCTGAAGCGAAATAAGTATGTGGCGATTAATAATGTTGAGTCCAGATGTTCCAATAATTATCCCTATGGTTATATAACCCACAACCTGCGGTATTTTTAATTTTTGGAAAATACGAGCCCCGATTGTCCCGCCGAACAAAGCCAAACCCAAAAGCAGCAGTATATTTAAATGCGCAAGCGATATGTTATGCATAAAGCTATTGACTTGTTCTATCACTATTTATTCCTTTTTATAATCTACGTAAGATGTTTATGGGGCTAAGCAAGAAATACACTATTGCCGCCTAAGCAGGATTTGAGTTATCTTTGCTTTTTTGGGTAAGGACTTTACTTGCATCTTTCTCGGAATAGCATATCAAAACATCTCTTCCTTTAATATCTGTCTCTCCGGCGGGCGCGCCGATAAAGACTTCTTTCTTATGTACTTTGCGGTATATAGCTAAAATCAATACACCATCTTTATCCAGCCTTAAATCGCTGAGTTTTTTACCCACGAGCCAACTGTCGCTTCGGACTGTCGCCCTGGTAATAGAGTAACCCTCACCTAAACCCAAGAGTTGTTCATAATCAAAAATACGAAACGTCGTCCATTTTTCCAGCGCCCTGCTTATTACTTTTCTCATCAACACATATAAATGCCTTGAGCGCGCGAATAAAAATATAACCAATACGCCCAGAAGCAAAGTCAATCCTCTGATTAAAAGATCTTTTCCTGTTTCACCTACAAACGTAAGCACCAGCGTGGCAATGGAAGTTGTGACTCCTGCGCTTCCGAAAAGAATCAGGATACGGATTATGCGCCTGCGAAGGGGATGGGTGACTATCGCCTCGGATTCCTGGGTTGTAAAACCTACTCCTGAAAACGCCGACTGGGCCTGGAAAGACGCTATTTCAGGAGAAAGCCCGGTAAGCTCCAGGGCAATCGAACCTATCCTTACGACAACAACGGACATAATAATAATTATTAATAAACTAAAAAGCGCAATCATAACATCCCCCCGCTTTTCTTAAAATTTCCACTTGCTTAATTCTGATATTATCGCTACTGCCCTATCTTCTTTTGCTTTTCGATATTAATTGATAACCACAACTAAACTATACGGCTTCCATTGTCGAAGGAGGTTTTGAAGCAATATTGTAAGTCACGCTTACCACTCCGGGGACATCGTTTATAATCTGGCTGGATAATTTATCTAAAGTATCCCATGGCAACCTCGTAGGAGTCGCCCTTCTGGCGTCCAGGCTGTCCCAACACCTTATTTCTATCTGCAGCCCAAAATCCCTCTTTCCGTCGCGCATTCCGGTAACTCTGTCCTGATGAAGTATAGCCATATATTGGAAGGCGCCGCTTGAAGAGAGTTGTTTTTCTGCAATGCTCGTGGCCTTTCTTACTATATTTATTTTTTCCGGAGTTACTTCTCCTATAACCCTTGCTGCCAGAGCAGGGCCCGGGAATGGCATGCGTTTAAATAATACCTCCGGCAATCCTAAAGCCGCAGCCACTTTTCTTACTCCGTCTTTACGCAGCTGGACCAACGGTTCAATGATTTTATAACCAAAAGTCTCCTGAGGGTCTATGCCTAACTGTTCGAATACATTATGCTGGCGTTTAATCCCTGCCACAGTCTCATCTACGTCAGTCAGGATCGTCCCCTGCAAAAGATATTTCGCGCCGCTCTCTTTCACTAATTTTCCGAAAACATCCTTATAAAAAGTCTGGGTAATGGCTTCTCGTTTCTCTTCGGGGTCGCTTATCCCTTTTAAGGCGCTAAAAAACTTTTCCTGCGCATCCACCACCTGAACATCCACGCCCATCTTCTTGAATAATGCTACAATCTGTTCGGGTTCATTTTCTCTCATCAAGCCGTTGTTTATAAAAAATGTCTTTAACCTCTCGCCCAAGGCCTTATGTCCAAGCATTGTAACCGCTGAAGAATCCACGCCGCCTGACAAGGCGTTAATTGCCGCTCCTTTGCCGACGGCAGAAGAAATTTCAGCCGCTTTCTGCTCGATAAACTCCTGGGTGTTTAACTTATTTGCTTTGAGCTCGACTATACCGGACATCTAGACCTCCTTGATTAATATTTTATCTGCTGTGCGAAGCAATAAAGGAAGGAATAACTGCGCCTATCTTGTATTGGCGTTGCTGCTATGTATTATTTTTACTTTGACTTGATAGCTATGACTTTGACAAAATCAGCTGCGTCTTCTATTTTATCCGTTACCCCTTCTAAATATTCGGCAAGCTGATAACACAATAAAAGGCTTACCGGTTCCAGTTTCGCATGTATAATCTCACCTATTAATACCTTCTTCTGGTCATCCGCCTCATGCTCAAACTTATCTACTTCTTCGCAACAGCTCAACGCTTTTTTAATATCATTTTTAGCAAGAGAGTGGATTGCCTCCCTGAGCATTACTATTGAGTTAACTATTATTTCTGTGGCGGAGGAAATATTCCTTGAGATATTTTCCGGCATTTTCTGCTCGATAAAACCGAGAAGCCTGGCCGCGCCGTTAGTCCAATCGGCAATCTTATCCAGGGTTTGCACAAAATGCATAAGGTCCTCTCTATCCGGAGGCAAAAATACACCCTCGGAGAGTTCTCTGATCATCTTGGACCTTAAAATATCTGCTTCGTGTTCACTCTTGCCCACGTTTTCAATCGCAACGGCCTTGGCATTAAAATCCTGGGAAAGGAAAGCCTTTACCGCGTCGGAAAAATAATGCACGGTCTTATAGATTTCTTCCACATGCTTTTGGGCATCCTGCAATATGGATTGTTCTTCTGCCATTCCCAACCAACCTAAAATATTCCTCATCTCTTTCATCGCGACCCCCTTTTTGCAACCACAGAGACACTGAAAATTATTGAGTACACTGAGAAAATTTCAGTGTTTCATTATTTTTTCAGTAATTCAGTGGTTACATTTTTACAAAAATTTTAATTCCCTTTAAAATTAAGAAGCTTATAATGCCGGAAACAAACGGCGTGGCCAGCCAGCAAAAGACTATCTCTTTTAAAATACGCAGGTTTATTACCCGCATGCCCTTAACAAGGCCCACTCCGAAGATAGCTCCGACGATAGAATGGCTCGTGGAAACAGGTATGCCGGCAATTGTATAAATATGAACGTTTATGGCGCTGGCCAATTGCGCTGAAAAAGCCATTATAGGCAGAAGCTGGGTTATTTCAGAACCAACTGTCTCGATAACTTTATAGCCTAAGGTGGCTATGCCTAAAACTATCGCCAGGCCTCCTATGGCCACGCTTACGTGCTGGTTAAGTACCCCTGCCCCAACCATAACGCCTGTAGCATTAGCAACATCGTTAGCGCCCCAGGTATACGCCACATAACAACCGCTCGTTATAATAAGCAACGCCATACTTATCTTTATATAACGGCGCGGGACAAACCTGTAAAATATATTTTTAAAAATCCTGTAAAAAATATACCCTAAAATCGCCGCGCCCACAGGCGTAAAAATCCAACAAATAAATATATCGAAAAGGACTTTCCAATTAATTGGAGCGTGGACCGCAAGTCCTGCTCCGGCAACTGCGCCCACAATGGAATGGCTCGTGGAAATGGGCATCTTCCAAGTAGTAGCCAAGACTACCCAGGCACAAGCGGCAAAAGAAGCAACTAAGGCTATGTATAATGATGTTGTACTGTCCAACATTCCCATCGGGACAATACCCTTGCCGATGGTCTTAACTACGTGAGAACCCTGCAGGAACGCGCCGAGAAAACCAAAAATAACTATTAAAACAACCGCCTGCTTTAAAGTTAATACTTTCGAGCCGACTGCTGTGCCCAAGGAATTGGCGGCATCGTTGGCGCCTATAGACCAACCCACCGCTATTCCCAACAACACCACCAGAGGAATCAATAATAAATGCATTATAAAATAAGATTAAAGCTGTTGGATCTTGAAGAATATAAAGGCTTGCTTACTGAAAAACCAGAATACATTTTAAACAATAATAGCCTAAATGACAAGATAAATTAAATAACGCTCTCTTGCTATTGTGCGATTGGCACAGATTGAGGAATCTTTTATTTTCCTATGCTAAACATCCCCTGCGGCAATTCGTATAATTGTATCAACTGCCTGTTTTTCTCGTTCCTTTTTAATAATATCAGCACATAGCCGTCCACGAATACGGGCGCCCATTGCGGATCCTGTATCCTTCTAATAAGAAAAGGCTGCGCCCACGGCGTATAGTCGTGGCGATAAAAATAAATCGCGTTAAAATCGTAATGGCTGTCAATCTTTTTCCAAACTCCCTCATCTTCCTGCATAGGGACATACACTTCCTTTAAAAAAGATACGCTATAGGCCTCTGGGCGGTTATCCACAAATACCCTTTGCTGTGGGAAAAGGTTATAAATCAAATACCCTCCGACATCATAATTATTAAATACCGGGCCTTCTATTTTATTCTGCCTGAAGAAATACGCCGACATCTGCGCGCCGGGCATCAACCCTATGCCCGCAGCCATCTTGAATACAGGCTGATTGAACCTCAGGAAAACCAATATCAAAACCAAAACTATAGAAATAACCCTTAAAATATATTTAAAGATTTCTTTTACGCGCATGCCAGCGCCCTGAATAATAGGATAGAAATTACCGCTCGCTATAGGTATAAAAAACAGCCCGAACATCGGTATGCCTCTTATCGCCCTCCAGGAAAGAGCGCTGAAAAACAAACCAACCAGAAACGGCGCAATAAAATTCTTTGCCTTTTTCTTCAAGATAACGCCTATATAGCTTATAACCATCAGCGCGAACATAACCTCAAAGTATAGATAGACAAAACTGCCAAACCTCTTCTGCATAAAGATTACCGACTGGTTTTCGGCAATCATATAGCCGTATTCTTTAAAAATAGTCAAAGGGGCTAACGCGCCTTTTACGCCAAAAGGATTAATCGCGCATACTGCCGTAGTAACCAAAAATAATAAAAAATACCGCCTGATGGTTTCCTTACCTTTATTATTAACCCAGCTATCGCATAGAAAAATAGCCACCAACAACGGACCCATAAAGAAGAAGATATGTAAATTGACCCAACACACCTGCAGTAACGCCAGGGTTAATATAAATTTAAGATTTATCTTCTCTCCTTTAAATCGGCTGAGAAGATAAAAATAAATACCCAACATTAAACAGCTGAAACCTTCCGGCCTTATTCCCGTCCTAGAAGCGGCTAAGGGGATGCTTAGAAGTGCGAACAAAAAGGCATAGGTAAAATTAGACGCCCGTTCGGCTGCCTTAAAGAAAAACAAAAACGCCAACAGGTTGATCAATATGTAAAAGACTGATAGGCCGTTGAAACCGAAATACCTGTGCGCAAGGTAAAATATTACGCCTGTGCCCCAGTGGTGTGTAATGGTATGGTACTGCGGCTCGGTATAAGAGTAGAAATTGCTATCTATAACGAGGTTTTGCCTTAGGAATACTTCCCCATTTTTAATATGCCTGCCTAAATCCGCGCAGGCAAGGTTTATCTTCTGCGCAAAAAATAAACAAAGAAGAATACCTACGATACAAATCAATATGAATTTTGCTATTTGGGCAGGAAACTTAATGGCAGAACCCCCCTATGCAGGACTTAATGCAACGCTACCTAAAATAATAATGCTACTAGCTACAAATTAATAAATCGTATTATTAATAAAAATAACCTGCTTGATTTTAGTCGGCAGTATTAATATTTATTTCCTCAAAAAGCCATACAAAGTCCTAAGAAAATCAGGGAAAGATTTGGAAATACATTTTATATCGTCAAGGCGGCTAGGCGAGTTTGCGCAGAGCGCCGCTATTATCATACTCATTGCCGTGCGGTGGTCGCCGAAGCTTTTCAAGCTTGCCCCTTTAAGGTTTCTGCGCCCTCTACTACTATAATTTCTTTATTAGCTTTAGTTTTAACCTTTATCTTTACGCCCATCCTGGATAAATTCGCAGCCATAGATTTTATCCTG
>JAQTPJ010000032.1 GCA_028712915.1 Candidatus Omnitrophota bacterium | reverse complement strand
AGATGAACTATTTAGTGGCGGGCAGCGGCAATAAAAGCGAGTTAACAGTAGGCTATTTTACAAAATACGGCGATGGCGGAGTGGATATTTTGCCTTTAGGGGGCTTGTTAAAGACACAAGTGAGGAGATTGGCAAAGGAATTGGGTATTCCCCGGGAAATTATAGACAGAGTTCCGACTGCCGGGCTTTGGCAGGGCCAGAGCGACGAATCAGAACTGGGAATTACTTATGAAAACTTAGATAAAGCGATTTTGGCTATAGAATCAGGTAGGACAAGCAATTTCTTCTCCAAGGAAATAGTCTCTAAGATTAAAAAGCGGAATAAACTATCTCAGCATAAGTTATTATCCATACCTATATACCCGAAATAATAAACATTTTCCAAGAAATTTCTTGACATTTTAATTTAAATTGGTATATTTTAACGAGAGACAATGGTGTCTTTTCTTTATACAGTGAAGTAAAGAAGAGGCGCCATTTTTTTTGCCTCAGGGATATTTTACCTATAAAATTATACGGTTTGGATATATAATGGTTTAAAAGTTTAAAGGTTAAAGGTTTAAAGTTTTTAGGTTAAAGGTTATGAAAATACTGCGCAAAGAGTCCTTAACAAATATTTCCAATACAAAAGTAACCAGGCTGGATATATTTGCCCCTGATATCGCGAATAAGAACAAGGCAGGGCAATTTGTCGTGCTTATGGTTAATGAAAAAGGCGAGAGGGTTCCTTTAACCATTGTAGATAGCAATAAGGATAAAGGTTCTATAACTTTGATTTTTCAGGAAATAGGATTAACTACAAAGCTTTTAGGAGGATTAGGCGTAGGCGATTCTATATATTCCATAACCGGGCCGCTAGGCCATCCTACCGAAGTTAAGAATTATGGCAAGATCATACTGGTTGGCGGAGGGGTAGGCATAGCTGAGATTTATCCTGTGGCAAGGGCAATGAAAAAGGCGGGGAATTATGTCATTACGATATTGGGTACACGCGCAAAAGACTTATTGATACTTGAGAATGAACTTAAATCGGTGTCTGATGAGCTTCATATAGCGACTGATGATGGTTCATATGGCAGAAAAGGATTCACTACTGATATATTAAAGGAACTGCTTTCAAATTCTCAATCTGCGCAGGTATCTTTAACTTATGCTGTCGGCCCAATACCTATGATGAGGAAGGTCGCCGTGGTAACAAAAGAATTCGGCGTGAAGACAATGGTGTCTTTGAACGCGCTCATGGTGGACGCTACAGGAATGTGCGGTTGCTGCCGCGTGACAGTGGCAGGAAAAGTTAAATTTAGTTGTGTGGATGGCCCGGAGTTTGAGGCGCACGACGTTGATTGGGATGAATTGGATAAAAGAAACAGGGTTTATTTGGATAAAGAAGCGCATATCTGCAAATTGTATAAATTATAGAATGAAAAAAGAGCCGATTTTAGCAAAAGAAGCAGAGGCCTCAGCGAGAAGCCTGAATTTTTCTGAAGTAGTCAAAGGTTATGACGAAAAAGATGCACTTTCAGAGGCTTCGCGCTGCATTCAATGCAAAAATCCGACTTGTATATCGGGTTGCCCTGTAGGTATAAATATAAAAAAGTTTATACATGAAATAACAGATAAGGATTACAAGGCAGCTTATTTTACGATAAGGGAGAAGAATGATTTTCCCTCGATATGCGGCAGGGTATGCCCTGCTGAATATCAGTGTAGGAAGGCATGCGTTTTGACAAAGAAAGGCTCGCCGTTCGCTTCAAAGGATGCCATAAATATACATTTTCTGGAACGCTTTGTCGGTGATTACGGCATGAGCAATAAATTGGAGATCCCGATAAAAAAAGATGCAAGCCTTAGTAAATTCAAGGTAGCTATTGTAGGTTCAGGGCCTGCTGGTTTATGCTGCGCCGGAGAACTTGCAAGAAGAGGCGTAAAAGTGGTAATTTTTGAAAGCCTCCATCAGTCAGGCGGAGTGTTAAGGTATGGCATACCGCCGTTTCGTCTTCCCAGAAATATCCTTGATTTCGAAATAAATTATCTTAAGAAATTAGGGGTTGAGGTCGTTACTAATTTTATCGCAGGAAGGATGAAGACCTTAGATGAACTTTCGCAGGAATACGATAGCGTATTCCTTGGGCTTGGCGCAGGGGTGCCGTCTTTTCTGGGGATAAAAGGTGAGACTTTGGGAAATGTTTATTCCGCCAACGAATTCTTGACGCGCGTTAATTTGATGAACGCGTATAAATTTCCCGAATATCACACGCCTGTAAACATAGGAAAGAGTGTCATAGTAATCGGCGGCGGAAATACCGCCATGGATGCGGCAAGGGCTGCGCTCAGGATGCAGAATATTAATGGAATTTCGCCAAATACCTCCATAGTATATAGGCGCACGGAGGTAGAAATGCCCGCCAGAAGGCTTGAGATAGAACACGCAAAGGAAGAAGGCGTAAAATTTAATTTTCTTATCCAGCCTAAAGAGTTTACAGGAGGCGAAAAAGGGTTTGTGAGGAAATTAAGGTGTTTGAAATGCGAATTAGGTTTGCCCGATGAGTCAGGCAGGAGAAGGCCAGTAGTAATTGAAGGAAGCGATTTTGAGATTGATTGCGACATCGCAATACTCGGTATAGGCTTAAAAGCCAATCAGGTGCTTACCAGTGTAACACCGAGCCTCAAGACGGATAAATACTCCGACGTTATAGTCAATCCGGACAATATGGAAACTTCCGTAAAAGGTGTTTTTGCCGGCGGAGATATTGTAGGCGGCGAGGGTACTGTAATAGAAGCCATGGGTATGGCGAAGAAGGCTTCGAAAGGAATAATCGAATATTTATCTAAGATTAAGAAATAATTTTCTAAAGGAGGAGGAACAATATGTCAAAAAAGATCGAAGAGTTTATGGCGAAAATAGTAGAAAGGAATCCGGGCGAGATTGAATTCCATCAGGCTGTGCAGGAAGTGGTGGAGTCGGTAACGCCTTTTATCGAAAAGAACCCGAGATACCAGGAAGAAAATATTCTGGAGAGAATAGTTGAGCCGGAAAGAGTTATAATGTTTCGCGTCCCATGGCTGGATGACAAAGGCAAGATTCATATTAACAGAGGATACCGTATTGAAATGAACAGCGCGATTGGCCCGTATAAAGGCGGCCTGCGTTTTCATCCAAGCGTAAACTTAAGTATCCTAAAGTTTCTAGCTTTTGAGCAGGTATTCAAAAATAGTTTGACCACTCTGCCAATGGGCGGCGGCAAAGGCGGTTCTGATTTTGACCCCAAGGGAAAATCAGATAACGAAGTAATGAAGTTCTGCCAGAGTTTTATGACGGAGTTATCTAAGTATATTGGTCCGGATACCGATGTGCCCGCAGGAGACATAGGCGTGGGTGGGCGTGAGATAGGATATATGTTCGGGCAGTATAAGAGATTGCGCAATGAGTTTTCAGGAGTCCTTACCGGCAAAGGTTTGAGTTGGGGTGGAAGTTTGATAAGGCCGGAGGCGACTGGTTATGGATGCGTATATTTTGTCCAGGAAATGCTGAAAACGCGCGGAGAGTCTTTTAAGGGTAAAGTATGCACTGTGTCTGGCTCAGGAAATGTCGCCCAGTATACAGTTGAAAAACTCATTGAATTAGGGGCAAAGGTTGTCACGGTTTCCGATTCCAATGGTTTTATTTATGATAAGGATGGCATAGATAATAAGGAGTTGGGCTATATAATGCGCCTTAAGAATGTAGTGCGGGGGCGCATAAAGGATTGCGTGAAAGAGTTTAAGTGCGAATATTTTGAGGGTAAGCGCCCGTGGGGAATAAAATGTGATATAGCTTTCCCCAGCGCGACTCAGAATGAAATAAGCGAAGAGGATGCAAAGACGCTAGTGAAAAATGGCTGTATTGCCATAGGAGAAGGCGCGAACATGCCTACAACACCTGAAGGAATAAAGGTATTCCAGAAGGCTCAGATATTATACGCGCCCGGCAAGGCATCCAATGCCGGCGGCGTGGCTACATCAGGGTTGGAAATGTCGCAGAATAGCATGAGGTTATCCTGGAGCCGCGAAGAAGTGGATAAAAAACTGCATGACATAATGATAGCTATCCACGAGCAGTGCGTAAAATACGGCAAAGAAGGAAAATACATAAACTATGTGCAAGGCGCAAACATAGCCGGTTTTGTAAAAGTGGCTGACGCCATGATAGATCAAGGGCTTGTGTAGGGCGGCCTAAGAACTATAGTTTTGAATAAAGAAGGGGCAAATCCCGATTCGAGGATTTGCCCCTTTTGCTTGGATGCTACTATAAACAAAAAGACCCCTGATTTTTAGGGGTTTTTTTGTAGGTGATAGGCCTCATAGCTTACGCTATCAGTCCAGCCTCCTTATTTAATTATCTAGGGAAAGCATAACATATGCTCTATAGAAATTCAAGGTAGGCAGAAAAAATTTTTAGCTAGAAACGGTTAATACCGTTTAATCAATCCCTATAGCAAAGGCAGATATTTCTTAATTTCGTGCTGTGTGATCTGGATGCGGTATTCTTCCCATTCTTTTTTCTTATTAAAGATAAACCTGTTGAATATATGTTCGCCCAAAGCTTCTCTGACGAATTTGCTGTTTTCTGTTTCCTGAATGGCCTGAAACAGGTTGCCTGGCAGAGAAATAAGGCCTCTGCGTTCCCTTTCTTCCATGGCCATATGGTAGATGTTTGGTTCCACAGGAGGAGGGAGGGTGTATTTTTTCTCAATGCCTTCAAGGCCTGCAGCCAGAATTACTGTAAATGTTAGATAAGGGTTACAAGCTGGGTCTGGGCAGCGCAGTTCCACGCGCGTTGCTTTTTCGTTTCCCGGCCTATATAAAGGTACTCTGAGCAGAGTGGTACGGTTTCTTTGTGCCCAGGAAACGTAAACAGGGGCTTCGTAACCAGGCACCAGCCTCTTGTAAGAGTTTACCCATTGGGCAGTTAAAGAACATATTTCTCTGGCGTGTTTCAACTGTCCTGCAATAAACTGTTTGGCAATTATAGAGAGATGATACTTATCTTTTTTATCAAAGAAAGCGTTATTCTTGCCTCCAAATAGCGATTGATGCGTATGCATCCCCGAGCCGTTTACGCCAAAAATAGGCTTAGGCATAAACGTGGCGTAAACTCCGCTCTGCTGGGCTATTTCTTTGATCACGTATTTACAGGTTATCACATTATCAGCCATGGTGAGCGCGTCCGAATATCTTAGGTCGATTTCATGTTGGCTGGGTGCGACTTCATGGTGCATTGCCTCCATGGGTATACCCATTTCTTCAAGGACTCTGACTGTTTTATTCCTTAATGTATTGGCAAGGTCGTTCGGTATTAGTTCAAAATAAGAACCGTCGTCGATTGTTTCGGGCTTTTTATCGGATTTAAGATAAAAATATTCTATTTCAGGCCCGATATAATATGTAAGGCCTAATTTCTTTACCCGTTCAAGAGCTCTTTTTAGAGCATACCTTGGATCACCTTCATAAGGGCTGCGGTCAGGGTTCAATATGTCGCAGAACATCCGCGCTGTAGGGTCTGTTTCTAATGTCCATGGTAGTATCCTGAAGGTTTTGAGATCTGGCTGAGCAATAATATCGCTTTCCTCAGCCTCGGCAAAGCCGGTAACAGAAGATCCGTCAAAGCCCTTGCCGTGGTCCATGGCTTCCATTAATTCGCCCTCTGTGATAGACACGCATTTCAGGATACCTAGTATATCTACAAACCAGAGCTGTATTGTCTTTACCCCATATTCTTTTATCTTGTCTAAGATTTCTTTCTTGTTTTTAACTTTAGTTGCGGCAGAAGTGGGTAGGATGCTCTGTTTTATTTTAGTATTGCCTGATTTAATAGAGGCCTGTTTGATTTGCATTTGGTCAGAGGGTATTATATACTGCCTGCCGGCCTTTTCAGCGTTGAGGCTGCCGTGTTTTATCCGGTCAATTACCGCCTGACGGGAAATTCCCAGTATTTTTGCCGTTTCTGTAGGGCTTAAGTATTCTTTCTTCATTTTCGCCTCCTTTAAGATTTAACTGCTTTACAGTTGTAAAGTATACCACCTTCTTTACAGTTGTCAAGTACTTTTTTATTATTTTATTTTTACCTGTGCCGGCTGCTTTTAGGCATTTATACTTTATGCTTGCTAAAATATTTAAATAGAGATACAATAACTTCCATAATTAACCATGCCAAAATACTCCTATAAAGCCTATATCGATACCCTAAGCAAAATAAGCAAGGCCATCACTTCAGACTTATACCTTGAGGATGTCCTCAAGCTCATTGTTACCCTGACCGCTAATGTGATGAAGACGAAGATATGCACCTTGTGGCTTATTGATGAGTCTACTAAGGAGCTCAAGATAAGGGCGACTCAGGCAATGAGCGAGGAATATTTACAGGATAGGAGCCTGAAAGTAGGCGAAGGGATTGTGGGCCTTGTGGCAAAGGAAAGAAAGCCTCTCGTTATAGCAGATGTCCTTGAAGATCCCCGTTATAAAGAGAAAAAATTAGCCAAAAAAGAGAAGTTGGTTTCAATGCTTAGCACGCCGATGATGGTAAAAGACAGGGTTATCGGCGTAGTGAATTGTTATACGACCACTCCTTATAAATTTACCAAAAGCGACATAGACCTTTTGACCACAGTAGCCAATCAGGCAGCAGTTGCTATCGAGAATACCGAGCTGATTGTGAAGACAAAGGTGATACAGGAAGAGCTGGAGGCGAGGAAAAAGATAGACAGGGCCAAAGGCATACTGATGAAGGATAATAAGCTGTCAGAGGAAGAGGCATATAATTTAATAAGAAAGTCGAGTATGAACAAGCGCCTCAGCATGAAAGACGTGGCAGAGGCGATAATACTAACTCACGAGATAAAAAGAAATTGACAAAGATTGTTTTGTGTGATAATTTCTACATGAACAAAGGCGTTCAATTAGCAAAGAAGCTCCGAGAAAAAGTCGGAGTTTTTTCTTTTTTAGGCAGGTTTTGGCAACAAATTTAATTATTATCGCCGGCACGAGATAGGCAAGGGGGGATTTAAGTATGTTCGATAAGATAGGTTTTGATAACGAAAAGTATTTAAAAGAACAGACCGCGGCCATTTTAGAGCGGGTTGAGAGGTTTAATAATAAACTTTACCTTGAGTTTGGCGGAAAGATAATTTTTGACTATCACGCCTCGCGGGTCCTGCCGGGATTTGACCCAAATGTAAAGATGAGGCTCCTAAAGCAATTAAGCGGTAAGGCTGACATTATCCTTTGCATATATGCCGGAGACATAGAAAGAAGGAAGATGAGGACAGACTTCGGCATTACCTATGACGTAGACGCGTTAAAGTTAATAGATGATTTAAAAGAGCGGGATATTGATATCAGGGCTGTGGTAATAACCCGTTTTGACAATCAGCCGGCGGCAAAAATTTTCAAGAATAAATTAGAACGCAGGCATATAAAAGTATACACCCACCGTTCGATAAAAGATTATCCCGCTGAAGTGGATTTAATCGTGAGTGACGCAGGCTACGGTACAAACGACTATATTGAGACAAAGAATCCTCTGGTTGTGGTAATAGCTCCTGGCCCGGGCAGCGGAAAGCTTTCCACCTGCCTTTCCCAGCTATACCACGATTACAAAAGAGGCAAAAAATCAGGTTACGCAAAATTTGAAACATTCCCCATCTGGAATATACCTTTGAAACATCCCGTGAATATTGCCTATGAGGCCGCCACCGCCGATATCAAAGATTTCAATATGATAGATCCGTTTCACCTGGAGGCCTATAATAAGGTAGCCGTAAATTATAACAGGGATGTAGAAATATTTCCTATTTTAAAGAGGATGCTGGAAAAGATAACCGGCGCCGAATCGCCGTATAAATCCCCCACAGATATGGGGGTTAATTGTGCTGGTTCCGGGATAATAGATGATGAGGTAATCCAGGATGCCGCGCGCCAGGAAACTA
>JAQTPJ010000031.1 GCA_028712915.1 Candidatus Omnitrophota bacterium | reverse complement strand
GGCATCAACAAGAAATTAAAAGGTATTTCGCCGAAAGGCAAAGAAGTCCAGCATCTCCATTTTGATACTGTCTCAAGCGAGGCAGACGCGGTTGCCGGTATTATAGCTGATAAGGTAAAGAAGGAAGAGTATGAATACGGAGATTTTGCGATTTTAGTGCGTTCAAATAATGACGCAGACCCTTTTCTGCGCAGCCTGAATATGAAAGGCATCCCCTGGCGTTTCAGCGGCAATCAGGGCCTTTATTCGCGCGAAGAGGTCAGGATGTGCATTGCTTTCCTGCGTGTAATCAATAATTTAAACGATTCGATAAATCTGTATTATCTGGCGTCTTCGGATATCTACAAGATTCCTTTGGATGATTTAAGTTTTTGCATGCATTATGCCAAGCGGACAAATTATAGCTTATATTATGTGTTCAGGGGTATAGAAAATATCAAAGAGCTTGAGTGTGTTTCGGATAAAGCGGGAAAAATTATCAGGAAGCTGCTCAGAGATATCGAGGGGTATTTGGAGTATTCTCGCATAAGCACGACAGGGAGGTTGCTCTATAAATTCTTGACAGAGAGTTATTATTTAAAAAGTTTGGTAAGGCAGGAGTCGTTGGAGAGCGAAGAGAAGATAAAAAACCTGGCAAAGTTTTTTGATATGGTGAAGAAGTTTGAGTTGGTGGCGCGCGAGGACCGCCTGATTTATTTCATTAACCATTTGGACATGCTTATACAGGCAGGCGATGACCCGGCTACTGCCGAAGCGGATTTAGATGAGTCAGCGGTAAATGTTTTGACTCTGCATAAGGCAAAAGGCCTGGAATTCCCGGTGGTATTTCTGGTAAGCCTGGTAAAAGGAAAATTCCCCTGGCCTAACCGCGGGCAACAGATTGGTTTCCCCGAGGAATTAATCAAGGATATTATCCCTGCAGGGGATTTCCATATACAGGAAGAGAGGCGGCTTTTTTATGTGGGTATGACGCGGGCAAAGAAAGAGTTGTATTTTACCTCAGCGATGGATTACGGCACCAGCCGCCTGCGCGAAATAAGCCCATTTGTATTCGAGGCGCTGGGTATTTCCAAAGAAAACATAAAAGCAATCAAGACCAGCGCAAAGGAAAAGATTAAAATGTTCGCTCCGGTAAAGGAATCTGCCAAACACAGGAAGAAGCGCATTCCTAAAGATGAGATACTGGAATTAAGCGCCTATAAAATAGACGATTACCTTACATGCCCTTTGAAATATAAATACGTGCATATCCTGCGCATACCTATTATGCAGCACCATACGGTCTTATACGGAAGCGCTATGCACGAAGCTGTGGAGAATTATTACCAGCGCAAAATGCGCAAGGAAAAAGTCAGCCTAGAGCAGCTTATGTCTTGGTTTGAGCAGGCCCTCACTCCGCACGGGTTTGTAACAATGGAGCATTTCAACGAACGCCTTGAACACGGCAGGGAAATGCTTAAGAAGTTTTATGAGCGCGAGGAGAAATTGAATATAATCCCCGATTCCATAGAAAAAGAATTTTCCTTCATGATTGGCAACAACCGCATGAAAGGCCGCTGGGACAGGATTGATAAGGAAGAAGGCGGAGCAGTGATTGTTGATTTTAAATCTTCGCAGGTCGACAGCCAGAAAGAAGCGGACAAAAAAACAAAGGATAGCCCCCAGCTTTCCATATACGCTTTGGCCTATAAGGAAACTAAAGGGGTCCTGCCGAAGCGCGTTGAGCTTTATTTCATAGAATCAGGCATTATTGGCAGAGCTGAAAAAGACGAGGATGATTTTGAGAAGCTGTATTCCAAGATAGATGAAGTATCCGCTGGCATACGCAAACAGAATTTTCAGGCCCGGCCTAATTATATGGCTTGTTCCAACTGCGCCTTCAATCAGATATGCCCTTACACGCAGTATAAATAAAGCCAAAAAGATATTGATTTTCATTCTTGTTGTATAGATAATGGAATTATAGAAAGGCGTTTGGAGGTTATAGATGCTAAGGTTAATTTTATTGTTGGTGTTTATTGTGTCTATTTTTGGTTGCAGCCAGCAGCTTAAGACTCTTATGATTGTTTCCAAAGAAAAGGCGGAGCAGGAGCGTTATATAGATTTGCAGAATAGTAAATTCGCCCAGCTTTTGAAAGACGCAAAGGCAGATAAAATAAAGGAAGGCCTTAACATGCAGCAGGTAGTCCACTACTACGGTGAGCCTCTGTTGGTAAAAGAAGAAGATAGAAAGACCGTTTACCTATACAGGGATGCAGGGGAATTTTTCGCAAAAGAGAAGGTCTATCTTTATTTCGACAGTGATGAGAAGTTAGAGTCTTTTATTTTAGAAGAGATAAAGCCCTCCAAACTAAAACCCGCCGAGCAGGTAATTAGCCCAGGACAAGATTAATATTTATTTTATTTGAAGGGTGAGAGAGTATGGATTTTCTCCGGATGGAGATTTCCTTATCGGAAATTTTCTGGCAGGGGATATCCGCTTTAACTTGTTTAATAATATAATCAGGATAACTTTTTCCGCGGGGATTTGAATAGGTAACTTTAATGTTTTTGCCGGCAAAGTTTAGCTGCGCGGATATGCGTGAAGACGCGCGGAATTGTTCTTTTACCAGCTTCGGAGCTATTACGAGGTTACCGCTTTCGCCCTTTATGCCGAATGCCTGCGTAAGAACTGTCATTATATACCAGCTCGCCGAGCCTGTGAGATAGGAGTACATTCCGCGGCCGTCAAGATTGAAGTATTCCGGAAGATTAGGGTAAATTTTACTTATCGAACTGTTGGCGGCTAATTCATAAAGCGAATTTAAGACTTCGAATCCTTCTTTGGCAAAACCGCGTTTATAAAGCGCATAAGAAAACATAACGCACATATGCGAGAAAATCGCGCCGTTTTCTTTGTCGCCATACGAGAAGGAAAATGCCCTGCCTATGTTGGGTTGAGGTTCTTTAAAGTCGGTATTTAGCCTAAAGCCCTTTAATTTTTTGTCCTGCAGGTATGTTTTTGCGGCTTTGTATATTTTTCTAACCTGTTTATCCGAAGCAGCCCCGCTTAATATCGCGAAAACCTGCCCGGTAAGAGTCATTCTTGTAATCCCGCCGTATTTTCCTTCCAGGCGTTTTGATTTATTGTCATAGTAGCCGTTAAATAATCCGCTGTTTTTGTTTATATTAATCCATTCGTTCTTGGAAATATGCTGCAGCATCCATTGAGACTTTTGCCTTAAATCTTTTACCAGGGTATCTATGTCAATTCTGACAGCCTTTCCGCAGACACTGTGTTTTACACAGCTAAGATATTTGTTTAAAAGTTTATTTTTATCCCGGGCTGAATTATAATTTACGTGTTTAAGCAACAAAGAAGCTTCTTTTAAGATTAAAATATCTTTTACGTTCTTTATGCGTTTTAATTTTTCCAACAGGCTGGCGATTTCCGCGAGGTTATAGGCGTAAAATGCGCTAAACGCCACGCTTTCGCCTTTCTGAAAAGCCATATCCAGGCCGTCGTTCCAGTCGGCGTTCTCTAAGCGTATGAAGTTTTTTGGCCCTACATTAAGAAATTGTACCAAGTGTTGGATTAAGGTGTGTTCTAAAACAGTGCCTTTGTAGATTTTGTTCTGCCTGGTTCTTAAACAAGGCGAGCCGTCCCAGCTATCGTCTATTTCTTTAGAGCGCATAATTTGCGCGTCTTTGAAATACAGTGCTTTTTCCAATAAGATACTTATATCTGCGGTTTGGTTAATATATAAATTTAGCGTGAACAGCGGCCACAAGCCGTGATCCATCCAGACGCGCGAGATTTTATTCCTGTCAGCGATAAAACAGCCGGGTTTTTTCGTTACGATAGTGGCATTAGAGCCGTCGATGCGCACGCCGGAAAAATTAGAACACATAGCGCGGCGTATATTCTGCGGATTAGTCAGGATTATAGACAGGCAATCCTGCCAGAGGTCACGCCAGCCTTTTCCGCCGTGTCCGTAGTCGAAATCAGGAAGGAATGAGCAGCCGTATATTTTTCTGAGTATCGGCTGCAGCCTTACCCAGCGCAGCCAGTTGTCGTAGGTTGAGTCTTGGGTTTCAAAACACAGGCTATCGGTTTTATCTTTCCAGAATAACTTGCTTTCTTCCAAGGCGGATTTTGCTTTTGCCACCGTATTGAATTTTTTGAATGTTTTAGAAACATTTCCCCCTGCGCCACAGATACCTAATATAATGGCAAAATAAGCGGATTGCCCGTTTTTAAGAGTGATTGTTTTAAAGCGCAGCGCTCCCATTGCTTCTTTTCCTGAGAGTTCCTGTAGAGATAATTTTGGCGCGGTTAGGTTATTGATTACAGCCAAAGGTCTGTTCAGGTTTGAACCTTCGCCGACAAATGATTCCTGCGTAGGAAAAGTTCCTATAGGGGGGTTGCCCTTATCATCAATACCGAATACATAATATGAAGTCCGATTGATTTTATGGCCGCGTTCGTCAAACGACATTATAGGTTTTACTGTTATTCCGTATTTATCCTGTTTTATACGGTGCAGCAAAGAAGTTACGTGGCGGTGGTCCCTTAGGTTGTCAGCAGAGCGGCAGAATAGAGGGATTGCCGAGGTTGGGGTTATGTTCGATGGTGAATGCGATATGTTCGTTACTTTGATTAACATCAATTCAACGTGTTGCGAAGATACCGGGACGAAATTGGTTATTTGAGCCTCTATGCCTAATTTTTTGTTTTTTCTGGTGATTGCGTGGTATAAGAGCCCGGCTTCAAGATTTACTTTATCGCCAAGATTGCTTTCGCAGCATCCGGATAGAGGCCAGGCTTTGTTTTTTTTGTTTAGGTATAGCCAGAAATTTCTCGCCGAAGCAGTGTCGGCGAGGTCTACCCTGGAAAGAGGCATCATCAGAAAAGAATTATTGTCTGTTTTTATGTCTCCCTTGAGCTGCGGCGTAATCGAAGACATCATCTCGGCTTCGTTAGCCAGAGGGAAGTAGAGGTAGGATGTTTTTTGCGGTTCAGGCGCAATGAATGTGCCGCAATTATCGGTAAATTTCCAGAATGATTTGTTCTTTGTGGGCATGATTTTAGGTGTGATTTATTTAAGCAACAGTATAAACTATATTGTTTATTCTTACAAGTGTTTTATAACCGCTATTTCCCTTCAAATTTATATTGACGTATCGCGTTTATTGACTTATAAAGATAAGTATAAACGTAAAATACCGCTACCCATAAATGTCCATTAAAATTAAATTCTTAGGTGGTGTAAGGACAGTCACAGGCTCAAGCCACCTCATCTCTACCCGTTTCTCCAATATATTACTGGATTGCGGATTATTCTATGGACATAGAGATGAATTCTATCAACGTAACTCCACTTTTAATTATAACCCCCGTAAATTAAACGCCGTTTTTTTATCGCACGCGCACATAGACCACTGCGGCAACATCCCTAGCCTATTGAAGAGGGGGCTTTCCTGTAAGATTTATACTACTACTGCTACAAAAGATTTATGCAGCCTTATGTTGGCGGATAGCGGCAAGGTTCAAGAGGAAGATACCCGTTATGTTAATAAGATTAACAGGCGCCTGGGCAAGCCGTTGCGCAAGCCGCTATACACCGAAAAGGAGGGGCGCAGGAGCCTGCGTAAATTCCGCGGCGTATCTTACCGTCAGAGGCTCAAGGCAACTAAAGATATTACCTGCACATTTTATGATTCTTCTCATATCCTCGGGTCTTCCATTATTGTTTTGGATATAAGGTTAAACGGAAGCTCAAATACCATGCGCATAGGTTATGCCGTGGATTTAGGCCGGCAGGGACTGCCTTTATTGAATGAGCCGACCATCGTGGAAGGCATGGACTATCTGATTTTGGAAAGTACCTACGGAGGCAGGGTCCACAGCCCTATTGAAGAAGCAAAAATCAAGTTAAAGGACGCTATCAATAGGACAATAGAGCGCAGGGGCAAATTAATAATTCCTTCCTTTGCATTGGAGAGGTCGCAGGAAGTCATATATTTTCTAAATGACTTGATAAAGGAAAAACAAATCCCAGCTATACCTATTTATCTGGATAGCCCGTTAGCAACCGGCATTACGGATGTATTCCGCACTCACTACGGATATCTCAACGAGAAGGTGCGCGTTGAGATGAAGAGTAAAAAGGAAGGGCCGTTTGATTTTGTTAATCTTACTTATGTCGCCGGCATAAGGGATTCCAAGGCTTTAAATAACGATAAGCGCCCCATGATTATTATTGCCGGTTCGGGGATGTGCGAAGCGGGAAGAGTCCAGCACCATTTAAAGAATAATATTTCCGAGTCAAAAAATACTGTTGTGGTTGTGGGTTACATGGCGGAGAATACATTAGGCAGGAAGATAGTGGAGAAGCAGCGCTATGTAAGCATATACGGCGTGGAATATGAATTGAACGCGGAAGTGGTTGTGATTAACGCCTTGTCCGGGCACGCCGATAAAAATGAGCTGCTGGGATATGCCAAATCCTGTATGCCCATAAAAAAAGTGTTTGTCGTCCACGGCGATGAAGCTCAATCAAAAAATTTACATGATATGTTATCCGAGGCAGGCATAAAGTCTCGCCTTCCGGATAAAGACGAAGAAATTGTTTTGGATTAAATGAGGACGAGGCTTATGGAGAGAAAATGAAAAAATGCCCTTGTTGCGCTGAAGAAATTCAAGATGGCGCTATTAAATGCCGTTTCTGTGGCGAGTTTATCGCCGGTAAAAAAGGATTTTTTAGCAAATTAATCTACGGCCTGCTTATGAATATCATAATTTTTATTATTATGACGCTGATTATCGGTTTTATCTCCGCGAAATTCATACTCCCCAAAGTATATTCCGTATTATCCGAGAAGATGAAGGAATCTTTAAGCCAGGAAGGCGTAACTTACCAGCTCCCGCAGTCTTATGAGGAGATAATGGAGAAGTTTAAGGAGTTATTGAAGCCGCAGCAATCCCAGATACCACAGTAGCGCAATCCAAAAAAATACCCCGGACCACAGAGGATCCGGGGCTGTTGAGCAGCCTCGAAAAGTTTTTCTCACTTATCCTTCGGCAACCCAGCCGCCATAACACTTGCAGTCCAATTTTTTGTCCTTGTAAGCTCAGCGTCTACAAGGAGTTACAAGTGATTTAGGCCTGTTGGCTTTGCGTCCCCTGGTTTCCCGGGGTTTGCCTTTTCGGGCTACTAAAAGTATACAATAAAATCAAGCAGTTTTCAAGGTAGCATGAGGAATAAAAATGCTTGTCTATACTGTGCCATACGATTATAATATTACCACTTGCCAAAACCATTTCGATTAAAATACGGAGTATACAGTGCCTAAAATCAGGATAGAAAAACCTACCGAGCAAAGGCTGAAAGAATTAAACGTGGAAAAATGGAGCCCTTGGGAGTGCGAGCCTTCTGTTTTTGACTGGGAGTATGATTGCGACGAGAGCGCTTATGTATTAGAAGGAAAGGTTAAGGTAAAGACCAGCGACGGAGAAACGGAAATAAAAAAAGGCGACCTCGTGCACTTTCCTAAAGGTTTAAAATGCACCTGGAATGTGATTAAAACGATTAAAAAAGTCTACATATTTAAATAAAAATAAGTTTATATTACAGGAGGCAGGAATGAAAAGGTGTAAAAAGTGCAAGGCTCCGCTTTCCGGTGTGTTGGGCAAGGTATTAAAAAAAGTGGTAAAGTTAAGGCCTTCGGACAAATTCTTGGGCCTATGCAATAAATGCGAGCCAAAAGATATTAGCGGAAAATACCTCTGCCAGATATGCGGCAGGGAAGTTGACGAATCCGCGGCGCTTATGCACGTAAAAGCGGAAGAATATTTTCTGGAGCTGATAAGGCGCGACCATCCGGAATGGAAACAAGATAAAGACACCTGTCATCACTGTGTAGATTATTACAGGACGCTGGTAAAGAAAGCGGAAATATGAGCATAATTGTTTTAGGCACAGTCGCTTTAGATACGGTAAAGACGCCTTCCGGCTCAAGGAAAGAGATGCTCGGCGGTTCTGCTTCGCATTTTTCCATGAGCGCCAGG
>JAQTPJ010000030.1 GCA_028712915.1 Candidatus Omnitrophota bacterium | reverse complement strand
TTTCTACAATAACGCCCTGAAGGCGGACATCGTCAACGCCTAATTCAAACCTGATAGGCATGCCTGTAGTAAAACGCTCGATAATCTGTTCTTTTTTACGGCCGATTACCGAATCAAAAGGGCCGCTCATGCCGACATCGGTAATACAGGCTGTACCTTTGGGCAATATCCTTTCATCTGCCGTCTGAACGTGCGTATGCGTACCCAGCACACAGGAAACTTCGCCGTCTAAAAACCAACTCATGGCAATCTTCTCAGATGTTGCCTCCGCATGGAAATCTACGATGATGATTTTTGCCTCTTTTTTTATCTGAGGCAATGCGTCTCTTATACTGATAAACGGAGAATCCGTCAATGCATCTATAAATACTTTGCCAAGCAATGAAACAACGCAAATAGTAATTCCCGACGCTGTTTTGTAAAAATTATAGCCCTTGCCTACCAAACAACCCGTCAGGTTCAACGGGCGGATCAATTTATTATCTGAATTAAGCAGCTCCAGCACTTCCTGCCTCCTCCAAATATGATCTCCGGAGGTAAGCATGTCGCAACCGGAATTTAATAAATCATTGGCCACGCGGGGAGTAATGCCTGTGCCGCCGGCGGAATTTTCTGCGTTAGCGATAACAAAATCAATTTTCTTTTCTTTTTTAACACGAGGCATTATCTGCCTTACAGCGTCCCTGCCGGGCGAACCCACTACGTCTCCTATAAATAATATTTTCATATCAACCCTTTCGTTATCGTAACCCTACAACTCTATGGCTCAATAGCGCTATAGTTAATTTATTTAGCGTATTCTATCGCCCTTGTTTCCCTGATTACTGTTACCTTAACCTGTCCGGGATATTCCATTCCTTCCTCTATCTTTTTTCTTATCTCCCTCGCTAAAACCATGCTATCAGCGTCGGAGATTTTCTCAGGGATAACGATTACCCTGACTTCCCTGCCGGCCTGAATAGCATACGCCTTGTCCACGCCCTGGAATAAATTGGCTATAGACTCGAGCTTCTCCAGCCTCTTAACGTATATTTCCAGCGTTTCTCTCCTGGCTCCGGGCCGCGATGCGCTTATGGCATCTGCTGCCATGGCCAATACGCCGTAGATACCTGAGGATTCCGCTTCTTCATGGTGAGCGGAAATAGACTTTACCACTAATTCATTCTCTCCGTATTTTTTCGCCAATCCCGCCCCCAAAGAAGCATGGGTCCCTTCTGTCTGCTGGTCCACTGCTTTTCCTATATCGTGCAGTATGCCTATTCTGCGGGCTAATTTAGCATCTAAATTCAACTGTGTTGCCAATTCCCCCATGAGCAATGCCACTTCCTTGGAGTGCTGTAAAACATTCTGGCCATAACTGGTCCTGTATTTTAACCTGCCGATTAATTTTACCAATTCAGGGTGTATGTTGTGCACGCTCACATCGAAAAGAGACTTCTCCCCTTCTTCTTTTATCTTGACTTCCATATCGCGCTTTGCCTTTTCCACTATTTCCTCGATGCGCCCCGGATGGATTCTTCCGTCGGAAATAAGCCGTTCCAAAGAAAGCCTGGCTATTTCCCGCCTGACAGGGTCAAACCCCGACAAAGTAACAGCTTCGGGAGTATCATCAATAATTACATCCACGCCCGTAGCCATTTCTAACGCCCTTATATTCCTGCCTTCGCGGCCTATAATACGGCCCTTCATCTCTTCCTTGGGAAGGCTGACAACGCTTACTGTGGTTTCTACGGTCTGTTCCACCGCGCAGCGCTGTATAGCCGTCGTAACCATTTCCTTGGCTTTTTTCTCTGTTGTTTCCTTTATCTCTTCTTCCATGCGCCGTATCAAAACAGCCTTTTCCTGGTTCAATTCATGTTCCAGCCGCGAAAGAAGCAAAATCTTTGCCTCCTCCTGCGTCATAGAAGAGACCTTAAGCAGCCTCTCCTTTTCTTCCTCCACTAATTTATCCAGGTATTTTTCCTTGTTTTTGCTCGCCTCTTCTTTCTGCAATAACGCCCTGTTTCTCTCTTCTATCTCTTTCTCTTTCCTTTCTAAAAGCCCGACCCTGCGCTCCAGGTTTTCCTCTTTCTGGAGTATCCTTTTTTCAATTAAATTCAGCTCGTCCTTGCGGTGGCGGGTCTCCTTCTCAAACTCCTGGCGCATTTTAAACAAAGAATCCCTTACCTCAAACTGCGCCTCTTTCTTAATAGACTCTGACTTTTTTTGGGCTTCTTCTATAATCTGCTTGGCTGTAATTTTAGCCTTTTCCAAATTCTTCTCTGCCAGTATTTTTCTTATAATCCCCGCAAAATATGCGACTAAAGCCCCTATGAGCATAAACGCTAATGCAGCGGTAATTATACTTAGGTTGATTGTCATAACATCCTCCTTGAATGAATAGATAGTGTGCGTAACTTTATTAAAACAAGTTATCGCGAAACGCCTGCGGTTTGTCCGGCTATTTTTCCTATAAATTACTATAGCGCAACATCAGGCGTAAAGCACTCTGTCGACGGGGAAATCGTGAGACTCTATGGCTGGGACTCTGTCTAAGACCTGGAAATCAAAAGCAAGTCCTACGGTGGGAATCCTTCTGGGCAAGGAGCATAACATCCGGTCATAATAACCCTGTCCTCTGCCTAAGCGGTTGCCTTTTAAATCAAAGGCCACGGCAGGGACAATAATCAAATCTATATTCTTTAATGGTATCTTACGCACACACTCGCGCTTGGGCTGGTATATGCCGTAAGGGCCTGTTTCCAGCTGCGATTTACAATCCACGAATAAAGATGCGGTTATTTTTTTGTTATTTTTATTTATCACCGGTACTGCTACTTGCTTGCCCAGTAATACAGCCTTATCGATCATCCTAAAAGTCTCTACTTCTCCGTCAAAAGATAAGTAAAAAAGAATTTTCTTCGCCTTTCTAAACTGCGGCAAAGAAAAAAGTTTATTTTGAATTTTAAAGCTTCTTTTAAGTCGCTCTACCTCCTTTTGTTTTTTTAATCTATTAAGCAACTGTAGCCTAATTTTACTTTTAACTCTTTGAATCATTGCCTTGCCTCTTCTTATAATCCTCTATGGCTGAGCGCAATGCCTCCTCGGCAAGGACCGAACAGTGCATTTTAATTTTTGGCAAACCGCCCAATGCCTCTGCCACCGCTTTATTGGAAATGCTTAAAGCCTCTTCTATGGTTTTACCCTTGACTAAGTCCGTGACCATGCTGGAAGTGGCAATGGCTGCACCGCAACCGAACGTCTTGAATTTGGCGTCGACAATCTTTCCGCCTTTAACCTTGATATACAGCCTCATCACATCCCCGCAGACAGGATTGCCCACGTTGCCTATTCCGTCGGCGTCGGGTATCTCCCCGACGTTATGAGGATGGCTGAAATGCTCCAGCACATTCTGGCTGTATTGCGTATTTTCCGGTGTTTCCGGCATAGTTCTCTCTTTTAATGATGATTACTAAAATAACAAATATAGCGCCTTGTGTCAACCCTTTGCTTTATGCCAAAAATCAGCCCTGGATTGATAAAAAATGCGGCTTCAGGGACTTCTTGTGGTCACGCGTTTTGTTGATTTTCTTCAAATCGCCGATTCTTTTCTTCTCCTGCTTAATTTTATAAATCAGTATCCAGGCGCAGTCTTTTGTCCTGTCTGTCTCGCACTTGCCGTCCTTCTGCCCGCCGCAGGGGCCGTTCAAAAGCCCTTTTGCGCAGCGCGTAACAGGGCATATACCTTCTGTCAAATCCAAGACGCAATCTCCGCAGCTTGAGCAAACCTCTTTAAAATTACCCTGGCTGTCAACTAAAGCGGCGAATAAAGTATCGTTTCCCGAGAAAACATCCAAACCAAGCCGGTCGTTTTCTTTAAAGCACTGTGTCCCTGCTCCGCAGGCAAACACTAAAACCGCGTCGGATTGCGACAGCGCGGCACGATTCTTTGCCATTGCTGCCTTGATCTTTGCCGAAACGCAGCTCGATTCCGGCATCACCCAGCCGGTAACTTTCTTGCCGGCGTCCTCTAATTTCTTCTTAATAGCTAAGATTTCAGGTTCGCCGCCGGTTTTGCATGTAGTAGCGCACTCTCCGCAACCCACAAGAAAAATATTCTTTTTATTCTTGAGCAATTCCAATATAACGCTAAAATCCTTCTGTCTGGTAATTATCATAATTGACCTCTTGCGTCTTCCTCCCCACACTTACGTGTGGGGTATCCATTCTACTTTTCTTCTTGTCGAATATTCCCCACGCGTGAGCGTGGGGTTAATCATCCCTATTTGATTTTTTTATTATACAACAGCTCTAACCTTTCTTTAATCTTTTTTTCATATCCGATATCCTGTGGTTCATAGAATTTAATTTTCTTTTTTGTGTATTTTTGTTTCACAAAATGCCCGGGATAATCGTGCGCGTACTTGTAATCTTGGCCGCGGCCAAGGCGTTCGGCGCCGCTATAAGAGGCGGATTTCAGGTGTTTAGGGACTTCCTGGACGCGCTCGCTGCTCACTTCTTTCATCGCCTTTTCAATACCTAAATAGGCGGCGTTTGATCTTGGCGCGCAGGCAACATAAACTGCCGCTTGAGCCAAAGGGATGCGCGCCTCGGGCATACCTACAAAATCAGCCACTGAAAATGCCGCATCTGCCAGAACAACCGCCATGGGGTCGGCATTGCCCACGTCCTCTGCGGCGCAGATGCATATCCTGCGGGCGATAAAACGCGGGTCTTCTCCGGCGCTCAACATCTTGGCCAGCCAATAAAGCGCCGCGTCCGGGTCAGAGCCGCGCATGGATTTGATAAACGCCGATATGGTGTCATAGTGTTCGTCGTCGTCGCGGTCGTAACGCACGGCTTTTTTCTGGATAGACTCCTGAGCCACTTCCAAATTAAAAACAATTACGCCATCCCTGCCTGCCTTTGTGGTCTCAACGCCAATTTCCAGCGCGTTCAGCGCCCTGCGGGCATCGCCTTCGCAGGCGCTGGACAAAAACCCCATTGCTTCTTTATCTATTTTAATCTTTAAATTTCCTAATCCGGTTTTTTTGTCTTCCAGGGCTCTCTCTATAATGCTCTTGATGTCTTCTTTCTTTAAAGGACTTAACTCAAATACCAGCGAACGCGAAAGCAAGGGCGAGGTCAGGTAAAAAAACGGGTTGTGTACTGTCGCGCCTATGAGTATAAAAACTCCGTCTTCAAGCGTAGGCATCAACACATCCTGCTGGGCTTTATTAAAACGGTGTATCTCGTCGATAAATATAATCGTGCGCTCGCCGGAATTTATTTTACGCAGGCGCGCTTTTTCGATAACCTTTCGTAATTCATCCACCCCCGAGGCAACCGCGTTAATTTGTTCGAAACGCGCCTTGGCCTTGTTGGCGATTATGTGCGCCAAAGTGGTCTTGCCGGTCCCTGCCGGGCCGTATAATATAAGCGAAGAAACCCTGTCCGCCTCGATGGCGCGGCGAAGCAACTTTCCTTTTCCCAAGATATGCTTCTGGCCAGAAAATTCATCCAGATTTTTTGGCCGCATGCGCACGGAAAGCGGTTGTTGTTTCGCGATATCTTCGCTCTTGGTTTTATCTTCGAATAAATCCATGTTTGTATCTGCGTTATCCAAATATTGGGGGTGACAAAAAAACCCCGCGTTGTGCCGTTGGCTAGATGTTCTGAACCCGTGTTCCAGGTGGGTGCTCTATCCCATTAATCACGATTAATAGAGAATTAAGAGCTCCCGTTAATTTGGTGTTGGTTCAACAATCACCGGTTACCAACGCGCACCGCAGGGCTTATATAAAGAACTTTTATCGTTAGTTGTATTATATCTCATCAAACTGCCCAATGCAAATTTAATGTTTTCGGCCAGTTTATCGTATCTGTATAGATAACTCTTGTTTTAGTTTTTTGACAATCCTGTCGCGGGCTTGAGTTACCTCATCGTCGGTAAGCGTCCTGTCAGCCAAACCAAATTCTAAAGAAATAGTCATGCCTACACAACCGGCGGCAATCTGCTCGCCCTTGTAGACATCGACTAATTTTATCGCCTTAAGATGGCTCAAAGCCTCCTTTTTAATCAATTCTTCTATGTCCGCGTATTCAACGGATTTATTCACCACCAGGCTGATATCGCGCAACACTGACGGATAAACAGGCAGAGCCGTAAACTTTACCGGCTTGCTTTTATACGCGCACAGCCTTTCCATAAATATCTCAGCATAAAAAACCGGGCCTGCGTTCTTTATCCCAAAATTCAAAAGTATACGGTTATCGATTCTGCCCTGGGAACCCACCTCTTTATTCTGACAGTAAATTTTTGCGGATTCGCCCTGGTAAAACATGCCATTTTCATCATTCGGCAAAAATTGCGGGGTTTCAAAATTAAGGTTTTCGATCAAACCCTGCACAACACCCTTCAGCGAGAAGAAATCAAACTCCTTTTTAACCTGCCATGTATCTATGTGCTTGCCTGTAGCGATAATTCCGAGAGAAAGCTCCTCGCCAGCGTCGGAATTAAAAACATGCCCCAACTCGAAAAACTTTAAATCTGTATTGCGGTGGCTTATATTATATGCCAGGCAATTTAATAATCCTGAGGAAAGCACAGGCCTTAAACACTCCTGCTCGCTGCTTAAAGGATTTCTCAATCTTAAAGAATCTTTATTAATCATCGCTTTATCCAGCATCTGCTTGCTTAAAAGGCTGTAATTAATCGTCTCGTTAAAACCCAACCCGCATAGAATCCGCCGCACGCCGGGCTTAACCCCCTCTGCCTGCGGGTTCTCCAGAAGCGCCGAGCGAATAGCAGGCAAAGTCGAAACCACTTTTTCATAGCCGTATATCCGCGACAACTCCTCCATTAAATCTTCCTGTATTTTAATGTCCCTGCGGATAGGCGCAATCTTAACCAGTAATTTTCCCTTCGATGATTTAGCGCAGGAAAAACCCAGCGATGCAAAAATCCTGCGCACTTTATCAACGCCTATATCCAAAGACAACAATTTATTGGCCCTGGCGCAATCAAACTGTATCTTAACCGGCTTGGGCTTCATCTCTTTGCCCGCTTCTTTCTCATCAATAAATTTTCCGCCGGCTATTTTGCAGATTAAATCTACCGCTTTGTCCTGGGCGTCTCTTACGCGCTGCCAATCTACCTGCCTTTCAAAACGGTAAGATGAATCCGTAGACAACCCCAACTGCCGCGACGCGCGCCTGATAAGCACCGGGTTAAAATAAGCGCTCTCAAGCAGAACGTCTCGGGTAGATGCGTCTACCTCGCTAAGTTTATCGCCCATAATCCCGGCGATAGCCACGGCTTTATTTTTATCGCTTATAACCAGTATATTTTCGTCCAGAACTCTTTCTTTTTCATCAATAGTAAGAATTTTCTCCGCGTGTTTTGCCCGGCGCACAATAATCTGCTCCTTGATTTTATTGTAATCAAACGCATGCAGCGGCTGGCCGAACTCCAAAAGGCAGTAGTTGGTAATATCTACAATGTTATTGATTGGGCGCACGCCCAACGCTTCTATCCTCTGCCTTAGCCACTCCGGAGACAAGGCAACTTTAACATCCTTTATCAGGCAGCCGCGATAAAACGCGCAGTCTTTTTTGTCTTGGATGTGAATAAAATCTTTTTTCATTTTCCTCCCCATACTTACGTATGGGGAATCCTTTTTAAAATTCTTTCGAATATTCCCCGTACGTGAGTGCGGGGTGAACTTTTTACCCAAAACAGCCGCCGCTTCCTGGGCAACTCCTAACATGCTTAAACAATCGGGCCTATTGGCGGTTATTTCTATTTCAAACACGGTGTCATTATTTTCCTGATAACAGCCGCCGACCTCAAGGCCTGCCATGGTAAGCTTGTCAGCCAAAACCTCCGGGCTCACCTTAATATCAACATAATCTTTTAACCAGTTAAATGAAACCTTCATCGCTTAAAATTGTTTTAAAAACCTTAAATCGTTTTCAAAAAATATGCGGATGTCGTCGATGCCGTATTTTAACATGGTGATTCTTTCTACGCCCATGCCAAAGGCGAAACCAGTATATTTGCCCGCCGGATAGCCTACGGCTTT
>JAQTPJ010000029.1 GCA_028712915.1 Candidatus Omnitrophota bacterium | reverse complement strand
AAGCACCACCTTAAACCCTTCTTCTCTCAAAGCCTTGCAGGCTTGGGTCCCCGAATAATCGAATTCGCAGGCCTGGCTTATTATGATAGGGCCTGAACCGATTATCAAAATTTTATTTATATCTGTACGCTTAGGCACTCTTTTTCTCCATTGATTTTATAAATTCATCAAATAAATACACAGCATCATGCGGGCCAGGCCCGTATTCAGGATGAAACTGCACGGAAAAAATAGGGAATTTCCTATGGCTTATACCCTCTAATGTCTGGTCATTCAAGTTAATGTGAGTTATCTGAATATCCTCTTTATTAAGCGAATTGATATCAACGCAGAATCCGTGATTCTGAACAGTAATAGAAATTCTTCCGGTCCTTAAATCTTTTACAGGATGGTTGCCGCCGTGATGCCCGAATTTTAATTTGTATGTCTTGCCTGACAAAGCCAAACCTAATATCTGGTGGCCAAAGCATATACCGAACATAGGGACTTTACCTATCAGTTTCTTTACCTCTTTTACCACGTAAGGCACGGCGTCGGGGTCGCCAGGGCCATTCGATAAAACAACCCCGTCTGGATTCTCGCTTAATATATTTTCCGCACTCGTATTTGCCGGGACAACTACAACACGGCAACCCCTTTCCTGCAACCTTCTTAAAATATTAAATTTCACTCCGCAGTCCAAAACTACAACCTTATATTTTCCTTCTTCATTCCAAATCATTGTTTTATCGTAAACAACTTCTTTAACCAAATCTCTGCCGACTAAACCGAGAGAACGCCTGACTTTTTTAATAAGATTCCTATTGTCTAAGTCTTTGGTGGAAATAACCGCCTTCATCGCGCCTTGCAGCCTAATGTGCCTGGTCAAAGCGCGCGTATCTATGCCTTCAATACCCATAACTTTATTTTGTTTCAGATATTTACCCAACGTTTTCTCTGAACGCCAATTACTGGCAATGCGGCTGCATTCTTTTACTATAAAACCTTCCAGAAAAGGTTTTCTGGATTCTATATCTTCCGCATTTATACCGTAATTGCCAATTAAAGGATAGGTCATGGTGACAATCTGGCCTTTGTAGGATGGATCTGTAAGGACTTCCTGATAACCTGTGAGGCTGGTATTAAAAACCACTTCTCCGAATCTTTCGCCCGGAGACCCGAAAGAATGCCCCTCGAATATCCTGCCGTCTTCAAGGGCTATCTTTGCCTTCATAATAAATACTCCTTTATTTTTATTCGGAAAAACATATAACTTTCTGTGATACTATATCAGAAACTATCCGCAAATCCATATCTTTTATATCATAAACCGAAATGACATTATGATACTTTGCAGACTCCGGAACGAGTTCTTTAAAAATATCCTTTTGCGAATCAAACCATTTATTATTTAAGAAGGTATCCTGCTTATTGGAAAATATTGCCGCATAAAATATATTGGTCTCGACTAAGTCCTGGAAGAAATGCGTTCCAAAGGAAAGCTCAGGCATAAGATTGCCGGAGACAAAAGAAATTTCAACCAGTGCCGTAATATTATTTATCTCCGCGAACCTTACCGGAACGCCTAAAGAAGGCGTTGTCGTCCCCCATCTGCCGGGACCAAGTAATAAAGCAGGTAATTCTTCCCTGTTCTTAATCTCTCTGTTTAACCTGCCTACTATGCGGGCCACTTCATATTTATCAGTCAACAGCAGCTCGGAATATTTCTGCGGATTGACATATATAATGCGCCTGATCTGCTGAGAGATGTTGCCGCCAAGAAAATGCCCCTGAGACGCGAATACGGTTTTCTCCCTGTCAATCTGCTTCGGCATTTCAATTTTATTGCCCAATCCCCGAGTCTGCAGCGGCCTGCACTGCAATAAGTTTATCTTAAACGAATCCTCTCCTGTGAAATTTACAGTGAACTCTATCTCAATAGGATAGTTGTAACTTTTCTCCAGCGATTCTAAAATTTGTTTAAAGTAGCGTATGAAACTGCTATCCTGGCATATCTTATCCAATGTTAATACAAGATAATCCGCGTTTTCCGTATCTGCATCACCCATTTTCTTGGCGGCTTCGTAATCTTTTATTGCCACACGATTTACATCTTTATATACTTTATCGCTGATTAATTTTGAGAACTGCTCTGTCTCCAGAGTATTGTTCTTGGTATTTATAACATCAACTCCGTGCTGTGAAAATCTCCTTAAGTCATCCATTTCAGCATAAGGTTTACGCAAAGGGTCATCCAACGCAACCATTCTGGGATAATCTCCTTCTACGCGGTTAACAGCCCTGGTGCCCAAGCCGAATACCAGCCTTAACATTCCGGCGCGCGGATCCATATCCTCATTCCACACATAAGTATTATAAGAAACTCCTACTCCTGCAAGGTCCGGGAAGTAGTAGCGCTTATGATAGGCGCCTGAAACCCTCTGGACAAGCAAAGCCATCTGCTCATCTAATTTATCCAGGCCCCTTTGTTTTCTGTAAACAAGCGCGTCTTCGTTCATGGTGCTGGCGTAAATCCGCCTGACTGCTTCTGCGAATTGAATATACCTTTGCTCGGGAGTGCCCTGGTTTGCCAAAAATATGCTTTCATATTTACCGGCGAAGGCATTGCCAAAACTATCTTCCAATAAAGAGCTGGAGCGTATAATAATTGGTGAGGCGCCGAAATACTCTATAATCTGCTGGAATTGTTCCATAGTCTCGTCGGGAAAAACCCCGTACATCATCTTCTCCTTAAGGATATTCGCTGCCTTGAAATATCCGTCTTCTCTCTTTTGCTGCATGCGCAGTTTCCACCAGCGGTTCTGCACTATATAGGAATAAAATATATCCGAGCCTATATAGAATGAATCGTGCGGCTCCAAGACAGTCTTGAAGTTGACGGATTTATTCATAGCCAGAATCTTCCTGGCTAAAAGCATGCCCACGGATTTCCCGCCGACAAAACCGGTGCCAATCAACCGGGATTTTATATCGATGAGTTCTTCTAAAGAAAAATGGCGCACAGCCAAAGAAAGCATTTTTCTATTCTTGGTTATCATAATACCGCACATCTTTCTTACCATATCTTTTATCTGGGATTTCGAAGCGCCTTCCTTAACCAAATCCTCTGCTCCAAGAAATAGGCGGTCCCAGTAATCAAGATTTCTCTTTGCACTCTCCGCGCCTTTTTTACGTATATATGATAATAACCTTACGGCATTAACGCTGTCGGCTATCGGTACGAATTTATTCTTTTCCCGCTTATGAGGAAGAAACATAGTCGGCGAATAGCGGTTCCATACTTTCAGCGGATGTATATAAAAATTACCCTCGCAGTGATAAACATCTATGAGCAGCTGAGTGGTTTCGCGGATAAGCGCTATGGATTTAAAAGAATGGTTATTGCGCAGTATCGAGAAATAAGTAAAAGTCTTTAATTCATAAAGGTGCGGGCAGGTCACCATAAAGAAATTGCCTATCATAAAATCGCTGGCCCAAGCTGAAAGGAGCTCCGAGAGAGAATCAAATACATAATATGCCCCTTCCCCTTCCTGCTCGATGATATTGTTGATTTTTGTGGTAAACGACTCAAACCCGGCATTGGCGTTAAGATCGTAACGCTTAATCTGTTTTGATGGTTTCAACAATTCCTTGTGCGAGGCAAACCTTATATATATTATCTTTTTCCTGTCTTTGATTGCCTGTTCCACAAAAGGCTTTACGAGGTCAATGTAGTCTTTTATGTTGTCTATCTGCCAGACCACATTATCCCCTGCCCTTAATCCGGTAATAACTTCATCCAACCCTTTTATCCCTGTGCTTGTCATATTTTATCCTCTATAGTTGCGGTAGGCTGCTTTCACCCATAACGAATTTATCAATGTTATAGGCGCAGCGCCTGCCCTCTGCAATTGCCCAAACAACCAACGATTGCCCGCGCCTCATATCGCCCGCGGAAAAAACCTTACTCGCTGAAGCCATATGTTTATCATTTGTCTTTACATTCCCTTTAGCGTCAAGCTCTATATTCAATTCTGAAATTAATCCCGAACGCTGCGGATGCAGAAAACCTATAGCAACAATAACCATATCAGCTTCAATTTCGAATCCGCTGCCGGCTATTTCCTTTATCTCCATACAGGTATTATTTTTATCGGCTGAGAATTCAACCCTGACGCAGGATAATTTATTGACAAAACCTTTCTTGCCTATAAATCGTTTTGTCAATACTGACCAGTGCCGCTCGCCGCCTTCTTCGTGGCTTGACGACATTTTTAAAAGTAACGGGTATTTCGGCCAAGCACAATCTCTAGTCCTGCATTCTGGAGGCTTGGGCAAAACTTCAACCTGCACCACGCAGGCCGCGCCCTGGCGATGAGCCGTGCCTACGCAGTCAGCGCCCGTATCCCCTCCTCCAATTACCACTACCTTTTTGCCTTTAGCATCGATTAATTCATCTTTAGAAAATTTCTCTCCGGCTACGCGCCTGTTTGATTGGACTAAATAATCCATCGCAAAATATATGCCCTTTAACTCCCTGCCTTCTATGTTAAGATCCCTGGGCACGCGAGAGCCACAAGCCAAACACACTGCGTCAAATTCATCCAAAAGTTTTTTAGCCGGATAATCGCTGCCCACATCAGTACTCACCTTAAAAACAACCCCTTCTTTTTTCCATATGGCAATACGCCTGTCTATAAGATGTTTTTCCAGTTTAAAATCAGGGATGCCGTATCGTAGAATTCCGCCCGGTTTATTATCCCGCTCAAAAATAACCACATTATGGCCGGCCCTGTTTAGTTGCGCCGCGCACGATAAACCTGACGGGCCAGAACCCACAACAGCTATTTTCTTGCCTGTCCTCGCTTTAGGCGGCAAAGGTTTAACCAATCCATTTTCAAAACCGTGTTCTATAACCGCAAGTTCATTTTCGCGTATAGTTACGGCGTTATCATTTATGCCCAGCGTGCAGGAATATTCGCACATTGCCGGGCATACCCTTCCTGTTATCTCAGGAAGATTATTTGTTGCATCTAATAAATTAAACGCGGACTCCCAATTACCGTACGCCATGTAATCATTCCACTCGGGAATATAATTTCCTATTGGGCAGCCCCAATGGCAAAACGGCGTTGCGCAATCCATACAGCGCAAAGCCTGCTCCTGCGATTGTCCTTCGAGGCGCTGCTTGAAAACATCGTTAAAATCACGGACACGCTCACAAACCACCCTGTGCTGTCCGTTCTGCCTGGCTATTTTTAAAAATCCTCTGACATCACCCATCAGACGCCTCCGACAAACCAAGTTTCTTCTCTATATGCACGCCCTCTAATATACGTTTATACTCTATAGGTATAACCCGCACAAATTTCTTCGCTTCTTTATGCATGTTATAAAGAATGTTTTGCGCCTTTTTGCTTTTTGTGTACCTGAAATGGTTATTAATCAAATTGTATAACGTAGTCCTGTCGTCGTCTTTTAAGGTTTCCAATTCAATCATATCCATATTGCACCTGTTTCTGAAACATCCGTCTTCATCGTATACATATGCTATGCCGCCTGACATGCCGGCTCCAAAATTCCTGCCTGTCCTGCCTAATATGACTATCCTTCCTCCAGTCATATATTCACAACCGTGATCGCCGACTCCTTCCACAACAGCGTATAACCCCGAGTTCCTTATACAAAACCTTTCTCCTGCCAAACCGCATATATAAGCCTCTCCGGAGATAGCTCCATAGAATGAAGTATTGCCTATAATTATGTTCTCTCCGGGTTCATAACTGCTTTTTCTGTCCGGATATATTACAATCTTACCGCCGGACATTCCTTTACCCGCATAATCATTAGCCATACCCTCTAATTCAAACGTAATTCCCTTTGCCAGGAATGCGCCAAAGCTCTGGCCTGCCACGCCCCTGAAACTGCATCTGATGGTATCCTCTAATAGCGCGTTATCTCCGCATTTTCTGCAGGCTTCTCCGCTTAACATAGCGCCCACTGCCCTGTCGGTATTATTTATCGGCAGTGCGAGTTTGACCGGTTCACTGTTTAGGAAAACGGGCTGGCATAATCTTATAAGTTTAGAATCAAGCACGTTCTCTATGTCGACTTTATTTTCTCCGGTGCAGTATCGGCCTGCGCCGTCGCCAGTATCCGGCTTATAAAGAATCCTGCTATAATCAATACCTTTGGATTTTAAAGGAACAATATCTTTATTCAACTCTAGAGTATCTGTCCTGCCTATCATCTCGTTGATTGTCCTGAAACCAACGCTTGCCATTATCTCGCGAAGCTCCTCGGCTATAAAACGCAGATAGTTCACGATATATTCCGGCCTGCCCTTAAAGCGTTTCTGTAAAATATCATCCTGCGTCGCCACGCCAACCGAACAATTATTAAGATGGCAGTGCCTCAACATAACGCAGCCGATTGTAACCAACACCGCTGTGCAAAATCCATATTCCTCAGCGCCCAATAAAGCCGCTATTGCCACATCTCTTCCTGTGCGCAGTTGCCCGTCTGTCTGCAGCCGCACTCTTGAGCGCAAATTATTAAGCATTAAAGTTTGGTGTGTCTCAGAAAGCCCTAATTCCCAGGGAAGCCCTGCGTGCCTTATAGAACTTCTGGGAGACGCGCCTGTGCCGCCGTCGCCTCCGGAAATAAGAATCATATCCGCGTGGCCCTTTGTAACACCTACAGCGACAGTGCCTACGCCAATCTCTGAAACAAGCTTCACGCTTATGCGCGCCCTGGGGTTGGCGTTCTTTAAATCAAATATTAACTGCGCCAAATCTTCTATGGAATAAATATCGTGGTGCGGCGGAGGCGAAATAAGCGTAACGCCGGGAGTCGTATATCTTGTCCTGGCGATTATCTCGCTGACTTTATGCCCCGGTAATTGCCCGCCTTCACCGGGCTTTGCCCCTTGAGCAATTTTTATCTGAATCTCATCGGCATTCACAAGGTAATTTATAGTCACGCCAAACCTTCCGGAAGCGACTTGTTTTATCGCGCTCCTTTTGGAATCTCCGTTAGGCAGAGTTATAAACCTACTCGGATCCTCTCCTCCTTCGCCGGTATTTGATTTTGCGCCTATCCTGTTCATAGCAATAGCAATTGTTTCATGCGCACACCGGCTTATAGAACCGAAACTCATAGCACCCGTAGCAAAACGCTTCATAATGCTTTCTGCTGTCTCTACCTTGTCTATAGATATAGGCTTTCCCTGTTTAAACTTAAACAAACTCCTTAGCGTGGCAGGATTATTGCCTTGGTCATTTATCAAATTTGCAAACTCTTTATATTTTTTATAATCATTCTCACGCGCAGCATCCTGGAGCGCGGCAATGCTATCAGGATTCCAAAGGTGAAATTCGCCGTCTTTCTTCCATTGATAAACTCCGCCGCTTGCCAAATACGGCCTCTCTGTGTCGCGCTGTGGATAAGCCTCTCTATGCCGCTGTATAGTTTCATCCGCCACTTCTTGAATTCCAATCCCTCCAATACGCGATACCGTGCCGGTGAAATATTTATCTATTAATTCGCCGCTTAGCCCCAACGCCTCGAATATTTGAGCGCCCCTATAACTTCTAAGCGTAGAAATTCCCATCTTGGATAGTATTTTCAATATCCCGTCTATAGCAGCCTTTCTATAATTGTTCAACGCCTTAGTTTTATCCAAGGCAATTTCCTTATTGTCTATAAGGTATTCTATAGCTTCGTAAGCCAGGTATGGATTTACGCAATCTGCGCCGTAGCCAAAAAGAAGAGCCAGATGATGCACTTCGCGAGGCTCTGCGCTTTCAACAATTATACCCACTTCAGAACGTATAGTTTTTCTAACCAGATGCTGGTGGACAGCGCTTATAGCCAAAAGCGCGGGCAGCGCAATATTGTCTTTGTCAGCTCCCCGGTCGCTCAAAATTATAAAAGAATATCCTGTTTGTATCGCGTATTCGGCTTCATAACATATCCTCTCTAATGCCTGCGCAAAAGCCTCTTTTGCCCCGGAGGCATTGAAGAAAGTAAAAATGGTCTTTGTCTTAAAGCCGTTAACGCTTATTTGTTTTATTTTGTTTATATCTTCGTTTGTAAGTATGGGGTTTCTTACTCTTAATTTATGGCTATGCTGCGGCGTTACCTCGAGTATGTTTTTTTCAGGCCCAGATCGGAAGAGC
>JAQTPJ010000028.1 GCA_028712915.1 Candidatus Omnitrophota bacterium | reverse complement strand
AATGATTGATGAAGCGCACGCAACAGGTGTTTTGGGGGAAAACGGAAGGGGCGCCTTGGAACATCTTGGCTTGGAAGATGCGAAAGAAAATCTTGTCCAAATGGGGACATTGAGTAAGGCCATAGGAGGGTTCGGCGCGTATGTATGCGGGACAAAATATTTAATTGAATACCTGATAAATAAAAGCCGGGCGTTTATTTATACCACTTCCTTGCCGCCGGCAGTTATTGCGGCTGACATAAAGGCGTTGGAGATAGCGCAGGGCGGTAAAGAGCTGAGGATTAAATTAAGGGGAAATATCAGGTTTTTTAAAAGCAGGTTAAAATCTTTGGGATTTGATGTTATCGCCGAAGAAACGCCCATAATTCCCTTGATAATTAAAGATTCTAAGTTAACTATGGAATTTAGTAAAATATTATTCGATGAGGGGGTTTTTGCGCAGGGCATAAGGCCGCCGACAGTTGCCAGAGGTTCGGCGCGGCTTAGGATAACCTTAATGGCAACGCATAAAAAAGACGATTTAGGGTTTGCTTTGGATAAAATTGAGAAAGTTGCTAAAAAATTATGCCTAATATAAAGACAGAATCAGGCATAGATTGGTTTTATCGTATAGAAGGGGAAGGCGAGCCGCTGGTATTTCTACACGGTTGGTCGTTTGATTCGAATATTTGGTTTAGGCAGATAGGCGGCTTGCATGGATATAAATCTATTGTTTTAGATTTACCCGGGCATGGAAATTCAGGCTATAAAGAAGGCGTAGATATAGTGAGTGACCTGTATTTTATCTTTGAAGAATTAGGATTAAGCAGGATTAGCTTAATCGGGCATTCTTTTGGCGGGCTGTTGGGTTTAAAATTTGTCCTCGCTTATCCGGGATTAGTGGATAAAATTATTTTAATCGGCACAAACGCCAAATTTGTCAAATCCGACGGTTACAGCTACGGACTATCCCAGGCAGAAGTGGATAAATTAAGAGGGTTTATCCGCGGCAACTACCCTGATATATTATTGGTATTTATGCGCTGGTTGTTTACCGAAGAAGAACGCCGGCAGTCGGATTACAGGCAGGCTTGGGATTCTATCGCAAAGAGAAATTCCTGGCCGCAAAAAGACGCGCTGGATGAATTCTTATCAGCCATCGAACAAGAGGATTTGACAAATGAATTAAATAAGATTATCCTGCCGGCGCTGATTGTTTGTGGGACAGGCGACCCCATCTGCCCGGTTGAATCGGTAAATTATATAGGCGAAAAACTCAAACGCTCTAAAGCCGAATTATTTGAAGGCTGCGGGCATCTTCCTTTTTTAACAAAGGCAGAAAAATTTAATGATTTAATACGTAAATTCTTAAAATGACAGATAAAAATACATCCATAAAGAAAGAATTCTCCATGGCGTCTGTAAATTACGACGAGAATGCCTTACTGCAAAGAGACATTGCCAACGAATTATTCGACAGGGTTATATTGCCTGATTATGATTTCAGCCTGTTGGATATTGGCGCCGGCACGGGTTATTTGATAAAAAGATTTCAGGGCCTCGGTTTTGTCAAAGATATTTACGCAATGGATATTGCATTCGGGATGCTGGATGTGATTAGAAAAAAGAACCTGAAGGTAAAACTTGCCCAATCAGACGCGAACCACCTGCCTTTTAAAGACAAATCGTTTGATCTGGTGGTTTCCAATGTGGCTTATCAATGGGTTAACGATTTAAATTCAGCATTCAGGGATGCAGGCAGGGTTTTAAAAGAAAACGGTAATTTTTATTTTACAATTTTTACGGAGAATACTTTAAAAGAATTAAGAACGGTAATTTCAGAGCACCTGAAAGTCGATATCCGGCAGATAAACGCCATGGGGTATCTGCCCAAAAGCACGGATGTCTGGAAAGCCTTGGAAGAAGAGAAGCTCAGCATAGTAAAGACAGATTTAAAACAGGTAGAACAGCATTATGCAAATTTATTTGAGCTGCTCTACTGGTTAAAGGATATAGGCGCAAACAGATACTGGTCCAAGAGCCTGTATAAAGGGTTATCCAGTAGGGGTTTTCTAGAGAGTATTTCCAAGATTTATGAAGCAAATTTTAAGCAAGGCGACAGGATATTCGCTACGTTTGAGATAATGTTCGTCGAGGCATCCAAACAATATAAATAGATGAAGCACAAAGCGATTTTTATTACGGGAACTGATACGGCGGTCGGAAAAACTGTTATCTGCGCGGCATTGGCAGCGGCGTTTAAGAAAAGAGGCATTGACGTTGCAGTGATGAAGCCAATAGCCACAGGCGCCGTTAAGAAGAAAAACAAGCTGGTTTCCTGTGATGCGGAATTCTTAAGAAAAGCCGCGCACTCCAAAGACGAAATCTCCCTGATAAATCCTTTTTGCGTGGATTTGCCCCTGGCGCCGGCAGTTGCCTTTAAATTAAGAAACAGAAAAATTTCTATAGAGAAAATTAAAAATTGTTTCCAGGAGTTATTAAGCAGGCACGAGCTTGTTTTGGTTGAGGGAATAGGCGGATTAATGGTGCCTATACATAACGATTATTTAGTTGGAGATTTAATTAAGGATTTAAATATCCCGCTGATAGTTGTTTCGCGAAACGGTTTAGGCACGATAAACCATACTTTGTTTACCCTAAAACAGGCAGAAGATTTTGGGCTGGATGTTCTGGGGGTAATTTTTAACAATACCGGCAAGGCAGGCGCAGATATTTCCAGAAAAACAAACCCTAAGATAATAAAAGAGATATCCGGAGCGGACATCATAGGAGAATTCCCTTATTTAGATTCAGTCAACGTTGAGAAAACAGCGATTTATAATTTGGCGAAGGTTGCGGAGAAAAGATTAAATTTAAATTCAATAATCAGAAAGATAAAAAATGAGAAAACAGGCGCTAATTATAAAAGATTAGCAGATTCCGATAAAAAATATATCTGGCATCCTTTTACGCAGATGAGGGATTGGCAAAATGATGAGCCTTTGATTATCCAGGAAGCAAAAGGCTGTTATTTAAAAGACGTAAAAGGCAGGCAGTTTTTAGACGGAGTTTCGTCATTATGGGTAAATATCCATGGCCACCAAAAGAAAGAAGTTGATGAAGCGATAAAAAAACAGCTGTCTAAAGTCGCGCACTCGACACTCCTGGGCTTAGCCAATGTTCCTTCCATAAAATTAGCCGAAGGATTAGCCAAGATTACGCCGCAAGGCCTTAATAAAGTATTTTATTCTGATAACGGCTCAACTAGCGTGGAAGTTGCTTTGAAAATGGCATTCCAATACTGGCAGCATAAAGGTAAAGGTCGTACGACGCGTTTTGTATATTTGGATAACTCTTATCACGGCGACACCATAGGCAGTGTCAGCGTCGGAGGTATAGATTTATTCCACAAGGTATTTCATCCTTTGTTGTTTAACTCTTTTAAGGCGGATTCGCCATATTGTTACCGCTGCCCCAAGAAAAAGGTTTATCCAGGCTGTAAGTTTGCCTGTTTGAAAAAGTTAGAAAGCGTCCTAAAGAATAACCATAAAAAAATTGCCGCATTAATTATTGAGCCGATTGCGCAGTGCGCCGGCGGAATGATTGTCTGGCCCAAAGGCGTATTGACTAAGATGCGCAAATTGTGCAGCCGCTATAAAGTTTTATTGATAGCCGATGAAGTGGCAGTAGGTTTTGGCAGGACCGGCAGGATGTTTGCCTGCGAACACGAAAAAGTAATTCCCGATATAATATGCTTGTCTAAAGGTTTAAGCGCCGGATATCTGCCGCTTGCCGTTACAATGACTAATGATGAAATCTACAGCGCATTTTTGGCTGATTACTCCGCGCAAAAAACATTCTTCCACGGTCATTCTTATACAGGGAATCCTTTGGCTTGCGCCGCAGGACTGGCGTCTCTGGAAATATTCAGGAAAGAAAGAATAATCAGCAAGCTGCAGCCCAAAATAGAGTTTTTACGAAAAGGGCTCTTGAAATTTAAAAAACTTACGCACATTGGAGACGTAAGGCAGAAGGGGCTTATTGTCGGTATCGAGCTGGTAAAGAATAAGAAAACAAAAGAGCCGTATCCCTGGCAGGAAAAAACAGGCGTAAAGGTTTGCCTGCAGGCGCGTAAATATGGTGTGATTTTACGGCCGCTGGGTAATATAATAGTCCTAATGCCGCCCTTGGCAATTAGTAAATCGGAAACAAACGAATTGTTGGAGGTTGTTTATAAATCCATAAAAGATATTTGCGGTGATGAATGATTAGAAAAAATAATAACAAACGGGTTTTGGTGGCGATGAGCGGCGGAGTGGATTCTGCGGTTGCCGCGTTTTTGCTGAAAAAGCAAGGCTACGAGGTAATCGGCGTAACCATGTGTTTTGGTTTGGAGGATTCAAAAGGTAAACACCCGGGATGCTGCAGTATCTCCGGTATCGAAGACGCAAAAAGAGTGGCAGAGCAGTTAGGCATTACGCACTACGCGCTTTCTTTCGGCAAGCTGCTCAAGGAGAATGTTATAGATGAGTTCATAAAGGAATATTTAAGAGGGCGTACGCCTAATCCCTGCGTCCGCTGCAATCAATACCTTAAATTCGGCGCGCTGTTTAAAAAGGCAAAAGAATTAAATTGCAGGTATTTTGCTACCGGCCATTATGCGAAAATAGCCCGCGATAAAAACGGGGAATATTTTTTAAAGAAGGGTAAAGACGCCAAAAAGGATCAATCATACTTTTTGTTTCGTATACCCAGGGTTAAAATGAAGCATATTTTATTTCCTTTGGGTAATTACACAAAGGATGAGGTAAGGAAAATCGCCAAAGAAAATAAGCTGCGCGTCGCGGATAAACCGGCCAGCCAGGAAGCGTGTTTTATTACCGACGGCGATTACAAGAATTTCATAACGAATAGTTCGGCCGCTAAAAAATTAAAGCCAGGATACATAAAGGATACGAAAGGCAATATCCTGGGCCGGCATAGAGGGATTGCCTTTTATACAATTGGCCAGCGCCAGGGTTTAGGCATAGCTTATAGATGCCCGCTTTATGTGATAAAGATAGAACTACGCACCAACACTGTTATTGCAGGCGAAAAGAAGGATGTCTATAAAAGAAAATTGACGGCAAAAGGGCTGCATTTATCAGGTTTGAAATTACTTTCGAAAACCCTTGAGGTAGAGGCGAAGATTCGTTATAATCATCCTAAAGCAAAAGCCGCAGTCCGTCCATTTAAAAGAGGAAAAATCACAGTAGAATTTCGTAAGCCGCAGTGGGCGATTACCCCGGGTCAATCGGTGGTATTTTATCAAAATAACAAAGTGATTGGCGGAGCGATTATAGAGGAGGCAGTAGAGTAAAATGTCTAATTTAGCCGACAAGATAAAAAAGTTAAAGAAAGAACGCCAGGCTTTGATTCTGGTGCATAACTATCAGCTTCCGGAGGTGCAGGATATCGCCGACCATTTGGGCGATTCCCTGGAGTTAAGCCGTATTGCCGCAAAGAGCGACGCAAAGGTGATTGTGTTTTGCGGAGTTCACTTTATGGCTGAGACCGCGTCAATACTTTGCCCGGATAAAAAAATAATTATGCCCGACGCCAAATCAGGATGCCCTATGGCAAATATGATAACAGCCGAGGATTTAAGAGAGTTAAAGTCGCGCCACCCCAAAGCGGTAGTCGTAGGATATGTTAATACTTCGGCGGATGTAAAAGCGGAGCTGGATATATGCTGCACTTCCACCAATGCCGTCGATATAGTAAATAAACTCAAGAATGCCGAGGAAATAATTTTTATACCCGATAAATATCTTGCTGATTATGTTTCCAAGAAAACAGGGAGAGTCCTTGTGTCTCGGGACGGTTATTGCCCCACGCACGTAAAGATTTTACCCGAGGATATTGTTAAATCGGTTAGAAAACACCCTCAGGCAAAAGTTATCGTGCATCCTGAGTGTACGCCTGAGGTTATTTCTCTGGCGGATGAGGCTTTGTCTACGGGCAAGATGTGCAAGTATGTCAGGGAATCTCAGGCCAAGGAATTTATTATCGGCACAGAAGTGGGGATTATTTACCGCCTGCATAAAGATAATCCTACGAAAAAGTTTTATCCTGCCACAGAACTGGCGATTTGCCCGAATATGAAAAGGAACACCCAGGAGAAAGTCCTCTGGGCGTTAGAGGAATTAAAGGAAGAGGTGAAGGTTCCTGACGATATCCGCCGCCGCGCAAAGAAATCCATAGAGAAAATGCTGGAGATGGTTTAATGTACAGGCGTAATTTAACACAGAGCCTCATTCATGCGCTCAAAGGCATGTATTATGCCTGCCGCAGCGAGCGCAATATGGCTATTCATATTGCAATCGGGCTTATCGTGGTTATTATGTCTTTTCTTTTGCATGTGGACAGGTTTGAGTTTTTGATTATCCTAGTTTGTATTGCTTTGGTTATCATGGCGGAAATGATTAATACGGCTTTTGAGTTTATGGTGGATTTATTCCACGGCGCCAAGATAAGCAACATCGTGAAGATGCTCAAGGATATCGCCTCGGGAGCGGTTCTGGTGGCGTGTATCTTTTCCGCTATTATCGGGATATTGATTTTTATCCCCCGGCTAAAAAATTATTTTTAAGGAGGGCAAAGATGAATAATTTCTTATTGGCGCTTATTCCTGTGTTTGTGGCGGTGGACGCGATAGGGGTGCTGCCGATTTTTGTTTCGCTTACCGAGGGGCTAAAGAGAAAAGACAAAAGGAAAATTATTTTTAATTCTATGGTTACGGCAATATGTTTTGCCGTAGCTTTTGTATTCTTAGGAAAGGCTGTATTGAAAATATTAGGGATAACCGTAGGCGATTTCATGATCGCAGGCGGCTTTGTTCTTTTTTGTATAGCAATAAAGGATATATTAAACCCAGGTAAACAACGCAGAATTCCGACTAAAGAATTAGGGGCTGTGCCGCTGGGGATACCTTTGATAGTCGGCCCGGCCGTTTTGACTACTACCCTGATTATCATTGCCGAATACGGCATTGCTGCTACTTTGGTTTCGGTAGTGGTTAATGTGGTTTTGGCGGGATTAATATTTTCCTCTTCGGGGATTTTAATAAAGTTATTAGGCGAAAATGGAACCCGCGCGCTCTCAAAGATTACCAGCCTTCTTCTGGCGGCAATCGCCGTGATGATGATAAGAAAGGGAGTTGTTAATATAATAACGCCCGCGCTTTATTAACGCATTAAGCGGTCCAGAGCCCGCCTTTTATACGGGCATTAATCCTATTTACAAAGATTGGTTGACTTGGATTTATGTTTGTGTTAAAATTTCAATTCCTTACCTAAATTTATAACAATAAATAGATTGGGGGTTTTTATGAAACGCGATATGGTACCTCATGATGGCAATAGCGCGGTTGCGCACGTTGCCCATGCTACTAATGAGGTCATTGCTATTTATCCTATTACGCCTTCGTCTGCAATGGGCGAGATTTCCGACGCTAAATCAGCTAAAGGCGAAGTCAATATATGGGGAGCAATTCCTAATGTAGTGGAGTTGCAGTCAGAGGCAGGCGCTGCAGGCGCGGTGCACGGTTCTTTGACTTCAGGCGCTTTGACCACTACTTTTACGGCTTCACAAGGGCTGCTTTTAATGGTCCCTAATATGTATAAGATAGCCGGCGAGCTACTGCCGACGGTATTCCATATTGCGGCGCGCTCTCTTGCGTGCCAGGCGCTTTCCATTTTCGGAGACCACTCTGACGTAATGGGTGTGCGTTCGACCGGCTGGGCCATGCTTGCTTCCTCCAGTGTGCAGGAAGCGATGGACTTTGCCTTAATTTCCCAGGCCGCCACGCTTAAATCCCGAATCCCGTTTTTACACTTCTTCGAAGGCTTCCGCGTATCCCATGAGATTCAGAAAGTTGAAGAACTTACCTTAGTGGATATGCGCGAAATGATAGATGATGATTTTGTCAGGCAGCATCGCGCGCGGGGGATGACTCCGGATAATCCTGTGCTGCGCGGCACATCGCAGAATCCCGACGTATATTTTACGGGCCGCGAAACGGTAAATAAATACTATGCCGCCTGCCCTGAGATTGTGCAGCAGGCTATGGATAAATTCGCCAAACTCACAGGAAGAAAATACCATTTATTTGATTATTACGGCAGCCCCGACGCAGAAGATATCATTGTGATTATTGGTTCAGGTTCAGAGGTAGTGGCAGAGACAGTAGATTTCCTGAATAAGAAAGGCGCAA
>JAQTPJ010000027.1 GCA_028712915.1 Candidatus Omnitrophota bacterium | reverse complement strand
CGCGGTGGAAGATGATTCTGTGGTATTGAAGCACGCACTTAATTTTGTGGAGTCAGTAGAATTCCTAAGCGAGAAAAAGGAATACAGCGTCGGAAATTTTACTTTTATGACCGGCCCGCGCAATTTACATCCGGTTGAAACGTATGGGTTGAAATTTAGCATAAACGCAAAGAGCGTTTCCTTGATTGGCGACACCGCATTTTATAAAGATTTACTCGATTTTTATAAGGCGGATATAGTTATTATCAATACCGTATTTTATGAACCGCGGCCTGCGGTGCAGCATTTAAGTTTTCAAGAGGCAAAACATATAATATCCAGCCTCAAGCCTGAAACCGCCATACTTACGCACTTCGGCATGACCATGCTTAAAGCAAAGCCCAATAATCTTACTGAAAATCTGAGAAAAGAGATAGGCCTGGATATTGTGGCTGCTTATGACGGTATGACATTTACCCCTTAAACTGCAATATGTTATTGACATTAGTAATAGGATGTGATAAATTATTCAAAAGAAAAAGGAGGTGTCTATGTGGCAGATTTTTCTGACACAATCGACAGAAGCAGCGAAGTTGGCTTTGTTTATGTTGGGCAATATATTGTCCAGGCTCATAGGCTTGTTGATAATTGTTGTTATCGGCTGGCTGGTTGCCAAGGCAATAAAGGCATTGATAGTGAAGGTTTTGCAGACTTTGAAATTGGATTCGGTTGCAGAATCGACAGGCGTGAATAGTTTTCTGGCAAAAGGCGGAATAAAGCAGGCACTTTCTGAAGTGGTTGGTGGTTTGATTTACTGGCTGTGTTTACTTGTGGTTGCGGCTGTAGCCGTAGATTTCATGGGATTACAGGTTATAGGCGAATTATTAAATAAAATAATCCTTTACGTCCCTAATATAATTATCAGCATTTTCATCCTTCTCGCAGGTGTTTTTATGGCCAAGTTATTGAGCGCCATGATTCAGACAGCAGCGGCAAATGCGGGTTTAGTAAGGGCAAGATTGCTTGCCAGGATTGCAGAGGTTATTGTGATGGTAGCTGCTATCGCTATCGCCCTGGAGCAGTTGAACATAGCTGCTGAATTAGTATCTTTAGTGGTGAAGTCGATAATTATTAGCATTGCGGCCGCATCAGCTATAGCCTTTGGCTTAGGATGCAAAGATATGGCAGCGAAGACGCTAACCAGTTGGTTAGATAAAATACAAGAGAAAAGATAAGCAATAAAGTATTTACGTGTTGATTTAATAAAAAGAGCCGACTTTAAAAAGTTGGCTCTTTTTATTTCCTAATCTTATCATGCGATAATTACACAGGATAAATCCGAACAGATAAAGAGAGTTATAGAATGAGAGGTTTTGTTTTAAAGATATTATTGATAGGCTTAGTTATGCCTGTTGTGTTTTTTAGAGGGGGTGAGGTTATGGCTTTAGAATTAAAAAGTCCGGCCTTCCATGATGGAGAATCCTTTCCTAAGAAATATACCTGCCAGGGAGAAGACGCGTCGCCGCCATTAATCTGGCTGAATGTATCGCAGCAGGCAAAAAGTTTTGCTTTGATTTGCGATGACCCGGATGCGCCTGCGGGCGTATGGGTGCACTGGGTAATTTATGACATTCCCGTTGAAAGCAGTGATCTTCCAGAGGGCATTAAAAACGTAAAGATATTGCCTGATAACTTGAAACAAGGGATAAACGATTCCGGGGATATAGGCTACGGCGGCCCATGCCCGCCTCCGGGCAAGGTTCATCGTTATGTATTTAAATTATATTGCCTGGATGAGATGTTAAACCTTAGCCCAGGGTTGACCAAACAGGAATTATTGAGTAAAATATCCGGGCACATTATTGAAGAAGCAAAACTTACGGGTTTATACGAGAGGTAATTTCTAATATATGAAAATACTCTTATTATCCGCAGCCCTTAATTCCGGCGGCGTGGAAACTGGCACGATTGATTTATCCAAATCTTTAAAAGGATTAGGCCAGGAGGTTATTGTTGTTTCTTCTGGCGGCAGGCTGGTGGAAGAATTAAAGCAGTGCGGCATCAGGCATATTAAGTTAGCTGTCCATAAGAAGTCATTAATCACTTTTCTGGAAATCTATAAGCTTGTAAAAATTATCAGGGAAGAAAATATTGATATTGTCCACGCGCAGAGCCGTATGCCTGCCTGGGTTTCATATTTTGCCTGCAGAATAACAGGTGTTACTTTTGTTACAAGCTGCCACGGTTATTACTCCCGTCATCTCTTTAGCAGGGTAATGGGCTGGGGTAGAAAAGTAATAGTTATCTCGCAGATTATAGGCCGCCATATGGCAGAGAAATTCGGGGTGCCTCAGGCAAAAATCCGCCTGGTTTATAGAGGCGTTGATTTATCGCGCTATAATTACCAGCCGGATAAATATCAAAAGGCAAAAGATGTATACAGGATAGTAAATATTGCCAGGATTACTCCCATAAAAGGCCAGGAGGATTTTATCCGGGCCATAGGCGTCGTGGTTAAACATAAACCGAACATAGAAGTTTTATTGGTAGGCGGGGTAGACAAGGGAAAAGAACGCTACGGCAAGAAATTGCGCGGCTTAGTCAATAGATTAGGATTGCAGGATAAAATAAAATTCTTGGGGGCGCGAAAGGATATAGAGGATATATTAAAAGAAAGCGACGTTTTGGTTTTGTCTACGCGCGTCCCTGAGGCGTTTGGCCGCGTTATTATCGAGGCAGCAGCTGCGGGGGTGGCGGTATGCGCTCCAGATATAGGAGGGGTAGGGGAAATCATAGAGAATAAGAGAGACGGCATTTTATTTTTCTGCGGCGACGAGAATTCTATGGCAAGGGCGATTACGGATTTGTTGAATAGCCCGCATTTAATGCAGGAATATAGCGTTAACTTACGCAAAAAAGTAGAAAATAAATTTTCTCTTGAGCGTATGGCCAAAGAAACTTTAGAGGTTTACAGACAGGCATACCAGGATAAAAATATACTCGTGATTAAGCTCGGAGGTTTGGGCGATTTGATTTTAGCCGTGCCCAGCTTAAAGGCGTTAAGAAATAAATTTCCCAATGCCAAGATATCTTTGTTAATGGACGAGAGGTTTAAGGCTATAATAGAAAATTGCCCATATATTGATGAGTTGATTTTATTTGACCGCAAGAAAAAAAACATCAGGGCGCTGGTTTCTGAATTAAAGCAAAGAAATTTTGGCATATCGGTTGATCTTAAGAATAGTGGTTTTACCCATCTTGCTGCCTATTTATCCGCAATACCTTGCCGTTACGGTTTTTCCCGCGGGATAACAGGTTTTTTACTAAATCATTCAGAGGGTTTATCCAAAGGTTTATCTGAAGAGCCTGTAAAACAGCAATACCGCATATTAAGACAACTGGGGATTTCTGATTTTGAAGATACGCTTCAATTATGGCCGTTGAGCCAGGATGACAATATTATTGAACTGGCACTAAATAAAAAAGGCATTTCAAAGCAGGATAGGGTTATTGGCTTGGCAATTGGCGCAAGCCCCGAATGGCCTACGAAAAACTGGCCCATAGAAAATTTTTCTGAATTATCCCGCAGGCTTAGCCAAACGGGGCTGAAAGTAGTTTTATTGGGTGGAGATTATTTAAAGGAAAAAATAAATATTTTTCCTAAGGATAAAAATATCATCAGTTTTGTAGGCGATACCGATTTAAACCAGTTGGTTTCTTTGATTAAGAAGCTGGATGTTTTAGTCACTCCGGATAGCGCGCCTATGCATATCGCCAGCGCCGTAAAAACAAAAATTATAGCTTTGTTCGGCCCCACAGACCCTGAAAGGCATATTCCTCCGGCAAAAGAAATAGAGGTTTTGGTAAAACGCATAGGCTGCCAGCCCTGCTATAAAAGAAAGTGCGCGAATAAAGAAAGAATGGCTTGTTTGAATAAAATTAGCGTTGAAGAAGTGCTGGATAAAATAGGCAAGATTATGAATTACGACGTCGGCCTATAGGTTATATACTACGCCATATGTTTGATGAGAAAATAATTGTGTATGAAGACGACAGCCTTTTGGTTGTAAATAAGCCCGCCGGAGTGCTCACAGTCCCTACTCCAAAACAGGAGAAATATACCCTTACCGCTATACTGGATAATATTCTTAAAAAAAGAGGGTTAAAGATTAACGCCTTTCCCTGCCACAGGCTGGATAGGGAAACTTCAGGTTTGATTATTTATGCCAAGAGCAGAGCTATCCAGGATGCAATGATGAGGCAGTTTAAGGATAGGCTAGTTAAAAAAAAGTATATCGCCTTTATACAGGGCTTGATAAAGAGCCCGAGCGGCGTTATCAGTTTCCCCATAGAAGGCAAAGAGGCTGTTACAAAATATAAATTACTGCAAAGAAGGAAGGGTTATAGTATAATAGAAGCTGAATTAAAAACAGGCAGGACTAATCAGATAAGAATTCATTTTAAGATGATTGGCCATCCTCTATTGGGCGAAAGAAAATTTGCTTTTGGCAAAGATTCCCGCATAAAATTCAGAAGAGCGGCATTGCATGCCAGCGAGATTCAGTTCGCCCATCCTGTAAATGGCAGTATTTTATCTTTTTCTTCCAGGTTGCCCGACGATATGAATAAATTAATAGGTAGTTTAAACTATTAATAAAAAGAGGGGGTGTGTTATGGAAGAAATACCGATAGGTAAGGTAACCCATTATTACGGTCATCTTAGCGTTGGCATAATTGAGCTTTCAGATGCTTTAAAAGTAGGGGATAGCATTCATATCAAAGGCCATAGCAGCGATTTCGTCCAGCCGGTTTTATCCATGCAGATAGAACATGCCAGCGTAAAAGAGGCGCAGCCAGGGGATTTAGTAGGGATGAAGATGGATCAGAAAGTCCACGAGCACGACTCAGTATATAAAGTTATAGGCTGATAATTCAGAAAATTTGGGGGTTTTAAAAATATTTTATGGATACTGCCGCAAAAGAGACAAGAATAAAGAAGCTGCATGAATTTGGCCAGAGTATCTGGCTGGATAATATCGGCAGGTCTATTATTGATAGCGGTCAGTTGAGTAAATTGATTGTTTTGGGGGTAAAGGGTGTAACTTCCAACCCTAGCATTTTTGATAAGGCAATCAGCGAAAGTTTGGATTACGACGATAAAATAGGGGAACTTAGAGATAAAGGTTTAAATGCGTTTGAGATTTACGATGAGTTGACTGTAAGGGACATCAAGGATGCCGCTGATTTATTCCTGCCGGTATTTAAACAGACAGGCGCGCTCGACGGATATGTCAGTTTAGAGGTAGACCCTTTGCTTGCGCATAAAGCTGAGGAGACAGTCAGGGAAGCCCAGAGGCTGCATAGAAAAGTAGATAAAATAAATGTACTATTTAAGGTTCCGGCAACAGATGAAGGGCTGGAAGCAGGATTTAGGTTATTAGCGCAAGGCATTAACGTAAATTTTACCCTGATATTTTCTTTAGAGCAATATGTTAAAACAGCCAATACTTTTATAAAAGCAGCCAAAGAGTTTTTAAAAAGCGGAGGCAACCTTAGGGATATCGCCTGCGTTGCCAGTGTTTTCGTGAGTAGGATTGACAGCAGCGTAGATAAGTTAATAGACGAGAAGGCAGCCGGTTTAAACAAGAAAGAAAAAGATATTATTCAGGGGTTAAAAGGCAAAGCTGCTGTGGCAAATTCCGCTTTAATTTTCGCAAAATATTCGCAGATATTTTCCGCAAGTGAATTTATAGATTTAGAAAAAAATGGTTTGAAAAGGCAAAGAGCGCTTTGGGCATCTACTAGCACAAAAAACTCGGCGTACAGCGATATAAAGTATGTAACAGAGCTAATTGGTAAGGGCACAATAAATACAATGCCCCAGCCTACCATAGACGCATTTGTCGACCACGGCGTGGTTAAGGATGCCTTAGGTGGCGGCGCCGCGAAAGCAGAGCCAGTGTTTAAATCTTTAGGCAATTTCGGCATTGACGTAAACGCAGTATGCGGGGATTTGCTTAAAGGTGGCGTTTCCGCTTTTGAGAAATCCTTCAAGTCTTTATTAAATACCGTAACCCTTAAGGGAGAGAAGATAAAGATATAAGGTAAAAACTGGAGCGTAGTAAATGAGCGATAAAAAGAAGATACTTGTCGTAGATGATGAAGTGGCTATTTTGATAGTGTTGACAGAAAGATTGTCCAGTGCCGGTTATGATGTCATAAAAGCGGATAACGGCATGGATGCCCTTGATATCGCTAAAGAGAAACTGCCGGATTTAATCATTCTGGATATAATGATGCCTCAGATGGACGGGATGGCTGTGAGCCAACGCCTGAAAGAGAATGATTCTACTAAGGATATACCGGTTATTTTCCTCACTGCCCTTCAAGGTAAGGGAGAAGAATCTGGCAGCCATAAAAGCGGGAAGAATGTTATATTCTCTAAGCCATTTGACTCAAAAGAACTTTTGGCCAAGATAAAACAATTAATCAGTTAAACCCAATGACGCGAAAGGTCAATATATTAATTGCCGATGACGAAAAAGACAGCTGCCATTTTATCCAGAAGGGGCTTACGCGCCAGGGTTTTAATGTTGATGTTGCCTTTGACGGCAGGGATGCCCTTGGTAAAATAAGCATAAAAAAATATGATTTTATTTTTCTTGATTTTTATATGCCGGAATTGACCGGCACGGAAGTAGCCAGGATTATTAAAGAGAAAAATATAAAAAGTATAATTATCATAACGTCCGGCTATCCTAAGGATAGCGATTTCAGCAAAGATGTGGGAGTGAATGAATTCCTGGAGAAACCATTCTCTTTTGAAAATATAAAATCCATAATCAGCAAATATACAAAAAAGGACTATAGCGATGCAGGAAAAAAATCAGTTTGAATTAGAATTAAAGCAGATAATTGATGAACTTAAGGAAGACCCTCTGCACAAATTCAATATCGCTTTTGCCTTGATGGGTATTATACCCATGCTGGGTTTTATGTACCTCTTGGTCGGACGCCTATTTTCCATAAAGATTCTGGAAGGCAATATAGGTTTAATAGTCCTGGCGGTTGTTTTTGTCTCTTTGATGGGATTTTTCATCGGACACGCGTTAATCAAGAATATGCTGGCGCGCTTGATAAATTATATGGTAAAGCTTCAGGAAAAAGATAAACAAAAGTCTATATTCGTGGCTAATGTTTCCCATGAGATAAAAAATCCCTTGTCTGTGTTAAAGCTATCACTTTCCAATATCTTGGACGGCCTTTTAGGCAGGGTGGAAGAATATCAAAAAGATATAATCAAAAGATGCCATGATTTATGCGATAGGCTGATTCGTTTTACTACCCAGACTCTGGATATATCCAAAATCGAAGCCGGCAAGATAGAAGTGAAAAGAAAACAGGTACTTTTGGACAAATTAATAGAGGAAGAAATAAAAGTGTTCGAGCCGGCTTTTAACAAGAAACAAATCCAATGCGCCAGCAATCAGCCTTTTCCAAAAATAGCGGTTTGGGCAGACGAAGATAAGATTTTGCACGCTGTTTCCAATCTTTTGGACAACGCCATAAAATATACGCCTGAAGGCGGCAGGGTATCAGTTAATTTATCGGAAGAAGAAAAGCACGTGCGTATCGAGGTGTGCGATACAGGAGAAGGCATCCCGCCGGATATGATAGACAAGATATTCGATAAATTCGAAAGGATTTCATCGAGCGAAGGAGGGGCGGGCTTGGGCTTGTATATTGCAAAAGATTTTATCGAGTTGCACAAGGGAAGAATCTGGATAGAGTCCAAATTAAAAGAAGGCAGCAAGTTCATAGTTCTTTTGCCAAAAGACCTGCGTTTTAATAAAAGGTAGATATAATTTATAAGATTGGCCGTAATTAAACAATGATAACCCCGCGAGAAATATTCCCTCGGGGTTTATTTTTTTCCGAGTATTATGAATAAGAAATCAGAGATAACTTCTTGGGCTTTATATGATCTTGCCAATACGATATTCGCTACGAATGTGGTATGTTTATATTTCCCGCTCTGGGTGACTATTGATAGGGGCGCGCCGGATAAATTTTATATACTGCCGTATTATTTTTCTATGGTTCTAGCGATGTTCCTTTTGCCATTTTTGGGGATATTATCCGACAGCCTAAAAAGATACGCTTTATTCTTAAATATTTTTACCATAGGATGCATTATCTGTACCGCCTTGATAGGATTATCCGGGAATTTATTTATAGGCATTTTCTTTTTTACTTTTGCCAATTTATTT
>JAQTPJ010000026.1 GCA_028712915.1 Candidatus Omnitrophota bacterium | reverse complement strand
CCCCAGGACGAATACGTTTAGTTGTTTTTTGGTTGGCGGATGAGTCTGCATATTAATCTAGCTCCAGGTATTGCGTATATTCTAATTTATCCTTCGGCATGTTCTGTAGTTTTTTATTGATAAGGAAATCTCCTATAGCCAGGTAATCCATATCCGTGCGCAGAAAACACCTTAAGGCATCCAAGGGGCTGCAAACTATGGGTTCCCCTCTTATGTTAAACGAAGTGTTGATGACTACTGGGCAGCCGCTTAGCTCCTCGAACTTTTTTATCATATCGTAAAAAATAGGATTATCTTCTTTGTCTACGGTTTGCACCCTGGCTGAATAGTCAACGTGTGTTACACTGGGTATGGTTGAGCGTTTTATTTTTAATTTGTCCAATCCTTGTAAAGTTTCGTCGTCTTTGGCTATTATTTTATCCTGTTTTACCTTGGCCACGAGCAGCATGTATGGGCTTTCCGCGTCCATATCAAAATATTCAGAACATTTTTCTTTTAATACTGACGGCGCAAACGGCCTGAATGATTCCCTGAATTTAATCTTCAGGTTCATTTTTGACTGCATCTTCTGGGAGCGCGCATCTCCGATGATACTTCTGGCGCCAAGCGCGCGCGGTCCAAATTCCATCCTGCCCTGAAACCAGCCTATGACGTTTTCTTCGTTGATTAATTTAGCTACTTTATCCACCAGTTCATTACGGCTTAGCAATTCATATTTTATGCCATATTCATCCAAGGCTTTTTTAATTTCTTCATTTGAATAATGGGGGCCCAATAATGAACCTTTTTGAGAATCCTTTAAGCCATCGGTATCTCTTTGATTGTTTAAATACTTATACCAGGTAAATAAGGCTGCGCCCAGCGCTCCGCCGGCGTCTCCGGCAGCAGGCTGAATCCATATATTTTTAAATATTTTTTCCTGCAGGATTTTGCCGTTTCCCACGCAATTTAAGGCAACGCCTCCGGCAAGGCAAAGATTATCCTGCCCGGTCAGGGTTTTTACATAACGCGCCATTTTTAACATAATTTCTTCAGTTGCTTCCTGTATAGATCTCGCTATGTCCATTTCCCTTTGCGTTATTTTTGTCTCTGGTCTTCGCGGTGGCCCGCCGAATAATTTATTGAATTTTTTATTTGTCATAGTTAGGCCGGCGCAATAGTTGAAATATTTCATATTCATCCTGAAAGAGCCGTCTTCTTTTATATCCAGAAGCTCCTTTAGGATTACGTCCTTATAAACAGGTTTTCCGTATGGGGCCAAACCCATAAGCTTATACTCTCCGGAATTGACCCTGAATCCTGTAAAATATGTAAATGCCGAATATAAAAGTCCAAGGGAATGAGGAAAATGCAGTTCTTTTAATATGGTTAATTCGTTGTTTTTACCTATGCCGACGCTTGCTGTTGCCCATTCTCCTACGCCGTCCATAGTAAGTATTGCCGCCTCTTTGAACGGCGACGGATAAAATGCGGCGGCAGCATGCGACTCGTGATGTTCGGTAAAAAGCACGGGGCCGTCGTAGCCAGCCAGTTCGTTCTTTATCAGGTCTCTTGTATGGAGTTTATTTTTTAGCCACATAGGCATGGACATCATAAACGATTTTAGCCCTAACGGGGCAAATCCCAGGTAGGTAAGGACTATGCGTTCAAATTTTATTAATGGTTTATCGTAGAAAACAACATAGTCGATATTTTTTGTTTCAATGCTGGTTTCTTTCAGGCACCAGTTTATGGCGTTATGAGGAAAGTTGAAGTCGTGTTTTTTTCTGGTGAAGCGTTCTTCCTGCGCGGCAGCGATAACTTCGCCATTTTTGACAATGCAGGCGGCGCTGTCGTGATAGAACGCTGAAATGCCCAGAATGTATATGTCTTTCATGATTTTGAGATTAGAACTCGATGGATTTTCTTGCCAGGATGCCTTTTTTGAATGGATGCTTCTTGAGGCTGAATTCCGTAACGTAGTCGGCGATTTTTAGGAGTTTGTCAGGCTTATTCCTTCCGGTTAAGATTATTTCTTTATCATTTTTAATCCTGCAGAATATTTTTACGATTTTGTTTTCTTTAACCAGATTCTTATGGATGACATTTAATATTTCATCGCAGACGAGGATGTCAAAATCCTTCTTTCGCAGGATTTTCTTAAGCTCCAGTATTGTTTTATCGATATTTTTCTTTAATTCTTGCGGCGTTTGTTTTTTGGAATTTTTCAGAAACATAGGGTGCTGCTGGTTGAATCTTACCTGTTTTACGTTTTTTAGTTTTTTTAAGCTAAGGTGTTCGCCTGAGAATATTTTGGAAGGTTTAAAGAATTGGAAGAGGATTATCCTTTTATTATATGCAGAGGCCCTAAGGATTAACCCTAGGGCGGATGAAGTCTTCCCCTTGCCTTTTCCGTAATATATTTGCAGCATTCTGACTTAAATTGTTAGCGGATTTTTAATGTGCTTATCCTAACATAACAAAAAGCCAGAAGCAAGTTTTTAATAAGGTTTACAGGGAATGAGACGATTTGGGGCGGCTTTATATTAAACGGCTACGGCGGATAAGTCTATCCTCAGCGAGTGGAGAAAATTAACCATGAAGATTCTATTGTCAGAATTTACATAAGCGCTGCTCCTCATCTTGATGAAGAAAGATTCTATTTTTAGCTTGGTATTTTTTTCCTTTGTTATATACAGCTCGTTTTTTATACTCTCGTTCTGAGGTGCGGCTTCTTTTAGCTCATGTATATCATAAATAAGGTGTTTTTGTATTTTAGTGAGGATGCCTTCTTCGTCAATGGTCTCTTTTGCCAGGATTATCCTTCTGGTTTTATTCCTGGAGGTTAAATTTTTAAACACCAAGTCTCTCATCCGTAGCTCCTTAATGGCCTTGGAAGCCGGACCGCCATACTGTCCTTTGTTTTTTGGGCGATTCGGCTTCTCCTTTTGGGAATCCTCCTGTTCAAAGAAAATATAACACACAACTTATGTAGAAACAAGGAGTTACGAAGATTTTAAGGAAGCGCTTTCTTATTTAAAGAAGGGGATTTTTGACTTTATGTTAAAGCGGTTTTCTTTATGCTGTAACAGCCTGCGGATATTTGATTTATGACGTAATATCGCAAATATAGATATGATTATGCTAAAGCATATAAGGGTTTTATCCAGCTTAAAGATATAAAAAAACACAGGCAAGGAAAGGCTGACTATGATAGATGCCAAAGAGACATAGCCCCAGATAAATAAAGTTATAAACCAGATAAGCCCTAATATAAATACAGCTTTGGCGATTAAAATATTCTTCAGGGATAGCCCTATTAACACGCCTAAGCTTGTGGCTATGCCTTTGCCTCCTTTAAAATTGAGGAATATTGTCCAGTTGTGCCCGCATATGCTGGCAAGGCCAAGGATAAGCCTTAATGAATCTTGCGATATGCCCGGCGGTTGTTGCGTGAAGTTGGCAAGATAGACAACGGGTATAATACCTTTGGCAACATCTAACAGTAAACCTATAGAGCCGATTTTATACCCTAATGCCCTGGCTAAATTAGTCGCGCCTATATTGCCTGAACCGACTTTACGCAGGTCGGTGTTTTTCAGGAACTTTGCCAAAAGGAACGCAAAAGGTATAGAACCTATAATATAGCTTGATAATAGGGCTGTTATAATATTCATTTGCGATGGAGTGGCGTATTAAACATTACAATGCCTTTTCTTAAATAATCGACTCCCGATACTACTGTAAATATTATGGCGGTATTCCAGAGGTAGAAACTCAAGTGCGATTTTAGCAGCAGGAATATAATCGTTATCATCTGAAAGAACGTGGAGATTTTTCCCCACCACGTTGGCGAGATTTTATTCTCCTGATTGGCAAGGATAATTATCCCGCCGCCAGACAACAGAATTGCGTCTCTGAAGATAACTATAAGCACCACCCACAAAGGAAGCTTTGTGTCGAAATATTGATTACTGATGATATAAAGAAAGATAAAGGCCGTAATTAAAAGAATCTTATCGGCAAGCGGGTCTAAAATCGCGCCTGCCTGTGTTTTCTGGTTTCTCGACCTGGCGATATAGCCGTCTATGGCGTCAGAGATTACAGCTAGTATGAATATGGCCAAGGCGATAACCCTCAAGTAGTCTCTCGAAGGGTTATAGTAAACGAGTGAAGTTATAAAGAAAGGAACGCTTAAGATGCGAAAGATTGTTATTTTATTGGCGAAATTCATTTTACAACCCTTATCCTGTTTAATGGCCAGTATACGAAGAAGGCTTGGCCGATCAGGTATTTATCGTCGACAAACCCCCAGAACCTGCTGTCCTTTGAGGAACGGCTGTTATCACCCAATACATAATAAGAGTTTTTTGGCACGACTATCTTTTGCCCGATAAGCCCGTAGTCGCCCCGGTTATAGTAGTAGATATTTTTTACACAGGGAAGATCGAATTCCTGCGAATTCACATAAATCTTCCCGTCTCTTATCTCTACCACATCCCCGCCTTTGGCAATCAGGCGTTTTATAAAAGCCCTTTTAGGCTCTTCGGGATAATTAAAGACAATAACGTCTCCCCTTTTGGGATAATTAAATTTAAAAAATCTGACGGTAGTAAAAGGAATCCTTAATCCATAGATAAACCTGTTAACAAATATCCTGTCTCCCTCGATTAAAGTCTCGCGCATTGAGCCGGTGGGTATCTTGAAAGGCTGCACTATAAAGCTCCTGATAAACAGGGCTATCAAAGTAGCTATGATAATTGTTGAGGCCCATTCTTTTATCTCCGGTAACTTGTCTTTAAGCCACTCTTTAATTTTTAAACCCATCGCCACCTCAGATTTTTAATACTGTCAGAAAGGCCTCTTGCGGGATTTGCACTTGCCCGAATTGTTTTAGCCGTTTTTTACCTTTCTTTTGTTTTTCCCAGAGTTTGCGTTTTCTTGTGATGTCGCCGCCGTAACATTTAGCGGTTACATCTTTGCTTACCGACCTGATTCTTTCCGCAGCGATAACCTGTGAACCGATAGCAGCCTGGATATTCACTTCAAATAGCTGCCGAGGTATCAATTCTCTTAGTTTCGTAGCGAGTAACCTGCCTTTAGTTTGAGCCTTATCTTTGTAGATAAGGCATGAGAATGCGTCGCATAGTTTTCCATTCAGCAATATATCTAATTTTACCAGTTTAGTGGGTCGGTAATCAAGCAATTCGTAATCCAATGAACCATAGCCGCGGGTTATAGATTTTATTTTATCGTAGAAGTCCACAATGACTTCCGCCAAGGGTAAATTAAAGATAATTTTTATCCTGTCCTGCCCTAAAAACTCCTGCGTTATAAACGTGCCTCTTTTTTCTTTTGCTAATTCGCAGGTCGTCTCCAGCGAATCTACGGGAATAATGATAAAGGCTTGTATGTAGGGTTCTTTTACTTCGTCGATTTCATTAGGCGGCGGCAGTTTAGCGGGATTGTCTACTTCGATTTCCTCGCCGTTTCTTTTCTTTACTTTATATACGACGTTTGGCGTCGTAATCATGAGGTTAAGGTCGTATTCTCTTTCCAGCCTTTCCTGGATAATTTCCATGTGCAGCAGCCCCAGGAATCCGCAGCGGAAACCATAGCCAAATGATTGTGAAGATTCTGGCTCAAACACAAAAGATGAATCGTTGAGAGTCAATTTTTCCATTGCGTCTTTTAAACGGGTGAAATCCATGGCATTTACAGGGTACATCCCGCAGAAAACCAGCGGTTTTATCTTTTTGTATCCTGGCAATGCCTCAGTCGTAGGGTTTTCTACGTTTGTAACGGTATCGCCGATGACGACTTCTTTGGCGTCTCTCATATTAGCGGTGAAGTAACCAACTTCCCCTGCTCCGATTTCAGAAACCTTTACCCTTTCCGGCCTAAACATCCCTACTTCTTCGACTTTATATGTTTTTGAGGCGTTTAGCATTTTTATTTCCGAATTGGCTTTTATGACGCCGTTAAAATTACGGATGTAGATCATTACGCCTTTAAAGATGTCAAAGACTGAATCGAATATGAGCGATTGCAGGGGATTGTCGTCGTTTCCTTTTGGGGGCGGAATAATACTTATAATTTTTTCTAATACATCTTTGATTCCTATCCCTTCTTTTGCCGAGGCAAACACTATGTCTTTTTCCTCAAAATTAAGCACGTCGCATATCTGTTCTGTGACCCTGTCAATCTGCGCGTTATTGAGGTCAATTTTATTAATTACGGGAATTATTGTTAAGTTTTGTTCTTTCGCCAGGTAGAAATTTGCCAGTGTTTGCGCTTCTATTCCCTGCGCGGCGTCAACTACAAGCAGGGCGCCTTCGCAGGCGGCCAAGGCCTTGGCTACTTCATAAGAAAAATCTACGTGCCCGGGGGTGTCGATAAGATTAAGTACGTATTCTTTGTTGTCGCTGGCAGTATAGTTTATCCTTACGGCCGATGATTTTATGGTGATGCCGCGTTCCCTCTCCAGATCCATATCATCCAGAAGTTGGTTTCTGAAGTGGCGTTCGTCAATAGCTCCTGTATGCAACAGCAATCTGTCTGCCAGCGTGGATTTCCCGTGGTCAATATGGGCTATGATGCAGAAATTCCTGATTAGGGCTTTATCCATGAGGTTATTTTATCGACGACTTCGTTTATAGATAAATTAGTCGTATCGACGCGTATAGCGTCTTTGGCTTTCTTTAAGGGGGCAATTTTTCTGGTGGAGTCGATGTTGTCTCTTGTGGCGAGGTCTTTTTCTACGGCCTGCAAATCTATATTCTCGTTATTTTCTTTTAATTCCTTAAATCTCCTCAATACTCTTTCTTTAAAGTCAGCGTCCAGATAGAATTTATATTTTGCGTTAGGGAAAATAATCGTGCCTATATCCCTTCCTTCCAGGACGCAATTATTGCCTTGGGCAAGGTTTCTTTGTATCTCGGTCATTATTTGCCTGACCCCTTTTATCTTGGCCACATCTGATACGCCATAGCTGATATAGGGCTTGCGTATTTCTTGGGTGATGTCTTCTTTATCCAAAGATACTTTTAGTTTATTATTTTTATAAGCGAGTTCTATCCGCGTATTTTTAAGCAGGCCAATGATTAGTTTTTCATCGTTAAGGTTGAGTTTTCTCCTTTTTGCTTTCAATGTCAATGCGCGGTATAAAGCTCCGGTATCAATATAGAAAAAACCTAGCTTTTTGGCCACTAGCTTAGCCACAGTGCTTTTTCCTGCGCCAGCCGGCCCATCAATAGCCACAATTATTTTTGGGGATTGATTCTCTTTATTTTGAGTCCCACGGAGTGACTTTATGCGGGAACGAGATTTATTATTAACCATTAAGGGTTTTATTCTATACTTTTTCTTTTATTTCTAGCTTTGTTTATATTTTGGATAAGGTTATTTCTTTTATTGGTTTTTATCAATCTAGCCATTTCCCCTAATTCTTTTCGTAGGGCATCAAGAGATTTTAGTAATTCTTTGTTGTTCAGGAAAATGTCAGACCAAATCTCTGCGTCAGACAAGGCAATACGGGTGGTGTCTTTTAGCCCTGATGCGCCAAAAGGCAAGAACTTTTGCGGGATTGAATTAATCAGGGAGAAAGAAACCAAATGCGGCAGATGGCTTGTAAAGGAAATAATTTTGTCGTGCTGCTGCGGAGAGAGCGTGATAACGTTTGCGTTTAATTTTTCCCACAGGGTCTTGACTTTGCGTATCGCTTTTTTATTTGTTTTCTTGGTGGGCGTAATTATAACCTTGGAATTATCAAAAAGCCGCTCTGCGCTAAAATCAATGCCTTTTTTCTCAGAGCCCGCCAAAGGATGCGTGCCGACGAAATTCAACCCCAGCTTATCTGCTACCTGCGCTATTTTGTTTTTTGTGCTGCCCACATCCATAATTATGGTTTTGCTGTCAGCTATTTTTTTTATCTCAAACATGGTTCTTATTATATGGTTGATCGGCAGGGCGAGTATAACCAAGTCGCTATTTTTTATTGATTCCTTCAGGTCTGAACAGCCAATATCGACTATTTTTTCTCTTATTGCCTTATTTAATTTATGCTTATTCCTGAAAAATCCCGCAAGTTTATTGCAGAGTTTTTTCTTCTTGATATCTTTGGCTAAAGAGCCGCCGATTAAGCCTACGCCGATTATAGTTATACGGTTAAACAAAGGCATTAAATATCCCTTCCTACTGCTTTTGCCAGTATTTTTAATTCTTTTATTAAGTCAGCAAAACGCTGCGGTATCAGCGACTGGCTGCCGTCGGATAAAGCCTCTTCAGGCTTGCTATGAACTTCTATAAGTAAGCCATCAGCCCCTACTGCCACTGCTGCTTTAGCCAGCGGCGAAACTAGTCCCCATTTTCCAGAGGCATGGCTTGGATCCACGACCACCGGCAGATGAGAAAGGTTTTTTATCACAGGGACCGCGCTTATATCCAGAGTATTGCGTGTTGCATCTTCGAATGTGCGGATTCCTCTTTCGCATAGGATTACATTGAAATTACCTGCTGCCAGAATGTATTCAGCTGACATAAGCAATTCCTTTACTGTG
>JAQTPJ010000025.1 GCA_028712915.1 Candidatus Omnitrophota bacterium | reverse complement strand
AGTAATTCCGAAATCCAGCTTCTTGTATGCGCCATGGGATATTTCTATGTCATAAAACGACGGGGTAGTTAATGTATAACCCTGAGGGAGAGAACTTAATTCCATACTGACCCTGGCTTTCTTGCCGATTATATTTTTAATCTGGTAATAACCTTTTTCATTGGTGACATCTGTCTTTTTGGTGGTGGTAATTATGGAAACGCCTTCTATTCCTGCCTCATCCATATCTTTAATTCCGTCTCCGTCTATATCGTCAAAAACAAAACCGCTTACATGGCCTTTTGTATTCCAGCGCAATCCCGTATCCCAGGTAAGGCGCATGCCGCATTTTACTTCTGCGTCTATACGTTTATCCTCGCCTTCCTTCTCCGCCCAGATATTCGACACCCTGAAACCCAAATAGCTGCTCATATAAGGATTTGGCCTATAATCTAACTCGCTGACAAATTCCAACCTGTCCTGGCCAGAGAGATAGCTTAACGCGGATTCTGTTTCCTCTTCGTCCCTGAAAGAAACTCTGAAACGGCCATAAAAAGGCGACTCAGCAATCCTTGAATAATAATTTAAACTTGTATCCAAAACATGAGACTTGGCGCGCTCTTTTGTAACCCTATCTTTTATAAAATTAAAACTCTTATTGATGCCGTAATATAAATCACCTATAAGATTAAAACCCATTCCAACCCCGATGCTATCCCTATCATAATTAGAGGTAGTCCCTTTAAAATATTTATTAGTGGAATTTGCATAATTAAGGGTTGTGCTAATAGGCTTTAAGAAGAATATTTTCTTCCTGAGGTTAACTCTTTTAGTCTCAGTCAAGCCCGGAGATATAGAACCTTTTGTATCATTTCTATTGTAGCCCAATTCCAAGTCGGTATGCGGATCTAATTTCCAGGTGGTCAAAGAATCCCAAACATAATTAGGCCTCTTAGGATCATCTGTATTATATAAGGTGCGGTCACGCGTGGCAGAAACGCTATTGGATATGGAAAGATATTGCGTAGGCGAAACCCTAAACCCTAAATTCGCCGAAGTAGAACCCCCTGCGCTTTCCCCTCCAAGCGGAGAAGCAAAATCGCGGTCATCCTCGCTGAAACTTGTAAAAACGTTTAAATGCGGCAACGTAAAATCTGTTCCTGTCGTATAAGAAATATGCCCTGCATTATCATTGGCTACTTCAGACCTAAAATTTAAATTGCCTATTTTATGAAAACTGCCCAAGCCAAACGCGCTATTAGTCAAAACCGGCTGAGTTAATTCCGGCCCATAGCTGTGGGCGTAGTAAAATTTGTACCTATTATTCTTGTCGGGAATATAATTCACTCCTACACCCTCAAGGTACGCCTCTTTTGTCCTTCCCAATCCTGGCGAAAGACGCGTATAACTGCCCTCAGGCAAACCGCCCCAAAACGCTGTATAACTTATTTTTTTATCAAACATAGGGACATCAACACGCACACCCCTTAAGTCCGCGCTGGGAAATTTATAAGCCATAAATTTGGGGCTATAATCAAATAACCTTAAATTTATATGCTCCAACCCTAACCAGTGGGCGTCGGTTAAACCCATCGTCAAATTATCCATCTCATACTTCCTATTCAATCTCTCTATTGAAAAGGAGCCGTCATATTTTCCATAAGGAGTGTCTCCGCGCAAAGACATTCCCTGATCAATAGACAAAGTCTGCCTTTCGGTGGTATCCAGCCTTCTGCCGGAATTAAACGAATTCCAATCAATATAGTATGACATTTTAAACGAATCCGACAACCCGATTGGCTTTTCCATATTATCGTAACTCTCCTTTGAAGGGCCAACAAATTTCTTTTGTTTACCTGTGGAATTAAACGTCCACCTGCCCGAATCATCCCAAATATGAAAAATACCTTTACCTACGCCTGCCGTTCTAACCAGTAAATTATCCTGGTCCTGTCTTGATATCTCAATCTTATCCGGCGTATTATTAAGAAATCTCTTTATTTTGCTGCCTCGTATAACAGCCAAACTGCCTTGCTCTAATTCTAAGACAATGCTTCCCTGGTTTGACCTTAACTTTTCATCCAATATAATTGTATTTTGCACAGCCAAAGGCTCTGTTTTCTTTCCAACGGGAGCATCCGATATCTTTGTCGATAAACCTTCTCTTGCCGCCGGCATTTTCTTCTTAAATAACCTTTCCTGCTTTATAATAGGCAGCCTCTTTGAAACTTTAGTTGCGGATTCTGCCTGGTCTAAAGCCTCTTCCATAGCCAGATGGCGTGAAACTCCTGTATCTTTTTTTGTGCCGGATATAGCGCTCTCTATTTGGCTTAAAAACTCCTTTGCCACCATAGAGCTCGGGTCAACAATCAAGGCCTTTCTAAAATGGTCCATCGCCTCTACGAAACGGCCCTGGTCGTATAAAGAGATTCCCGTGCTTATCAGAAAATCAACGCTCCTGCCGAACTCCGCCGCCTCTAAATTGGCGATATCGCTTACTATCGGCAAAATAGTAAAGGAAATAAAACAAACAAGCACTATAACCGCCCATGCCTTATTCTTTATTATTCTTTTTCCTGATTTGCTATTCATATAATTGGATAAAATTACTCTAATTCCTTAATGCCAACGATGGCGCCTGAGGAGGAAACCTCGATACTGTATTCTTTTACCAGTATGTCTGCCCCCAAATCAAATGTTAAAATTAAATCATATTTGCCCGCCATGAGTCCGGCGCCTGAGCTTTGTGCGGATATTTTGGCTTTGTCCTGCGGTAAAGTATAAACTTCGTTAAATTCTCCTCTTGCGAAAACAATACCTTCTTCGTCTATTATGTCAAAAATGCCTTTGCTTGTTATATCAACATTTCCTGTATTTTCGAAATCGGCTTTTATCTGGAAACCATCTCTTGAATTTATAACATTAACTCCGCTTACCTGCGCTTTTACCTCAACAGTCCCGTCTGGCTCTATATAAAACAAAGATGCGATCCTGTTGTAAACTTTTACTGAAGCTCCTGTAGAGCTATCCACCGCTGTCCCACCCTGCGCTTCAAAAAACAACACCGCATAATAGCCGCCTGCCGCGCCTTGGGGAACAGCCACCACATAATTTACATCCTGGATTCCATGGGGAGATATAGTAAAATCGGCGGGATAAAATTTAATCCATTCAGCGCAGGATTTGGAATAATTGCTGGCAGGCAAGAAATCTTTCGAACCATCCTGGTCGCTATAAACCCAATCGCCCACATATGCCCTGACATTTATAGGTTCACCTGACATATTCTCAACTTTTATCACTCCGCCGTCGCTCCAGCCCGGAGGCAGCTTCATTCTTACCTTGCCTTTATCAATCCTGAAATGCAAAGCAAAAACGTCGCCGGCGAGCAGAAATAAACACGCCGCGACAAGAAAACAAACTATTTTTTTCTTTACCTGGTTCATATTCATAAAGACACAAAAAGCCCTTACATAAAAATTACAAGGGCTGTTTGTCCACGATAGCGCAAATTACCGCTAATATCGTCAGGCAATCTGCGTAACTCTTTGTTATAGATTTACCGTAAAAGTAACCGAGCCTGAATAACTGCCGGACGGTTGATTCTTCGTTACCGGAGACCAATTAGTCTTGCCATTGCCATGATAATACTGCGCTATTCCTACACCTGTGTCGCCACTATGCCCTCGAGTGTAATTCATGATATTGCCGTTTGCGTCAGGGCCTGTTATAGCTAAAAAGGCTCTGATTACCTTGGCTGTACCATTTGCATCACTCGTGTAAACAGTATGGTTATTCCCGACTGCTGACTGAGGAGCTGCAAGCGAAGCGCCTATAGGCATTGCTCCCTGAGCCGCTGTCCCCAACAAATCCTGATTCTGATAATCAGGTGTCATTACATACGCGGCATTCGGTATCGTGTTGCCCTGCGCATCCTGAAGAACACCTCCTGATTGCACAATGCTATATGACCTGCCGGAAGTTATGGGGTACATTACTACTGCATAGGTATTTGCCCCTGCCATATAAGAGAAATCGCCATTTTCATCTTCTACTTCCACAAGGGTTCCAAAATCAAGGCTTGATGGGCTGGAATCCCAGTTAATATCGTAAGTGGCCAACTCAGTATCATATTCTACTGTGCGCAAAATAGCGTTTATCTCCAAATACTGAGGAATACTAGCGTCAACACTAAATGTGGCAACATTATCCGCCGCTGTGGCTGTAGTCTCTGTACGGTCATAATTAGTCAAAGGGCCTGCCAACATAAGCACAAAACTCACCACTACTATACTTACCATTAATTTCTTTAACATTTTTTCACCTCCTCCCTAGTCTGCTTTTTAAATTTATCTTTATAACTAATTAAATTCCTTTAGCGATTACAACTCTGACAAGGAATAACTTATGCCGGTATTATAATTTCCGCCTTTTGTGTCCGCGGTTACTTTTAATTTATATACCACGTCGAATTCGTCGCTGTCGCCGTTGGCGTTGGAAACAAAAATAGTTTTATCGCTGCCGGGTTCAATTACCGCCTCATCTTCAAATTTTAATTTGCCGCCGGCGTTGTCTTTCTTTTCCATTATGAATGTGAAAAAACCCTGGGGAATCGTATCGCCTGCTTCATTCTGCAAAGGACCGCTTAATTTCTGGGTAATTGTGTAAGGCCTAGCCATATTGGAATCTACCTTCACGTTTATCCTGCTTTCTTTTGTGGTATCTTTATATCCGACGTCGCCAAACTGCAGGAATGCTACGCCTTCCTGGCTAATAGCCGCGCCATTATCATCTATGGACGTAGCTGTAATTTTAAATACCGGCTCTACTTCGCATTCTATATCCACCGCGTCCACGAAACCCGATTCCAATGCCGCTGTGGCCCTGTCCATCTCCATATAATAATTTATTGTCCCGCTGTAAACATCGGCTTTTTGTCTGGAGAAATCAGCTGAAGGTTGATATTCAATAATTATTTCCGCGGCAGAACCAAGGTTATCAGAAGAATAAACCAATGACTTTGATTTTAAATCTGACAAATCCCCTTCTTTTAATACTGCCCCGGAATTTGCGTCTGTGACTTTATATAAGATGCTATTCAATCCTAATAATTGCGAACTGCTGGCTTTAATAAGGGAATCACTTAACTGCTGGTATATGTTATAACGCGCGCCTATATTTCCTTTTACAGAAATCTGCGCCGTAGAATTATCTGTTGCGCCTCTTTCAATATCCCTTGAAGAAATGCGGATTGATTTCATGCCTGCCTTGGTGGAAATCTCCACAGCCCCTTCATTAGTTAAATCAGCGTATATATTAATGGTTTTGTAAGTTTCATCCTGTGTGGAATCAATGGGAACCAGGACAAAAATAAACCTGCCGAAATAAGAACCCGCTGCCTGGCTTGCCGAAGGCTCTAAAGTATAAACAACCCTGAATGAATCGCCCTCGCCGGCGGTATTGGACGTATAAAGGACCGTATCCGAAGACATTACAGGCATTTCCTCAATCCACTCAAGCGTCCCCTTTGAATTCGAGCCTGTCAATGTATACATCTTAAACTGATTACGCTCAATTTCTGTGCCGTCAGCGGTTGCTAAGGACTTATCCAGTCTTTGATAAACTCTGTATTGTTTGCCTATATCAGTTGTAATAGTTATGGTTAATTCCTTAACCGCTTTAGCGCTCTGCGTGTCCAACTGGCCAAACCTTAAATCATAACCGCCTTCATAAGGAGTGACGGAAAGGCTAAAAGCAGCGAAGCAGGGTTGGATAATTACATTTACTGCCATTGCCAAGACAGCAAATATACTTACAACTAGAAATAAAAACATTTTGTTTTTCATTGGGTGGATTATACTCTTACTCATTATGGGTGTCAACTTTTTTTCTGGGCTTTAGTTTAACCATTTTAACAAAAAAACCGGAAATAATAAGCTCAAAAAACGCTTATCTTTCCGGTAAGTCTTATTCCCTAAAATCGGAATACTGACTCCGTGGCGGACCGGAGTAACTAAAAACCCTTCGACTATGCTCAGGGTTTTTATATTGAGCAATGTCGAAATAAAAAACTTTTTAAATTTCTTTAATAACTCAGCTTTAAAAAAGCCCTTTCCTTAGGCAATTTGAATATATCATATATTGTATAAAGTGTCAAGGAAAATTATTCTCTAAATTCCTACACGCAGTGGAATTATTTCCTTAAGTGATTCAAGAGATAAAAGCAAGAGATAAGGAGATAAAAGGGGTCAGAGTGATTTTTTAGGCCTCCCCCTTGCTCTCCAAAAAACATTCCTGCCTATGGATTCGGTGATCCTCTCAAGAAACTTTTCATTACCAAAGATTCCGCCTTTTTGCGTAGTATTACGGATTAAACTTAATTCCCGCTCAGAAATGTTTTCTCTAAATATCTCCTTATAATTCTCCTGTCTTTCTTCAAGTGTCTTGCCCAAACTTTCATAAATAGGATCTTCGTCAAGAAGCGCATCTTGTTTACCTTCTGCCTTAAAGCCAAAACTCGACCAAACGTAATCTATGGGATGCTTAACGATTTTTGCTCTCACAGGATTTAATTCAATATAACGGCTACAAGTTAAAAGATATTCATCTTTGCTAACTACACTGCTTTTAAACCTGCCTTCCCAAAGAGTCCCCGTTCTCTTATGCGTCCTATTTATATATTGAACATACTTTCTGCCTAAAGACTGCATCATATTGCCAAGCCCTTCTTTTTTTGACGGCTCAATAAGCAAATGAACATGATTTGTCATCAAACAATAAGCATAGATTTTTGATTTTGTTTTTTCCTTAGACTCTTTTATGCACTCAATAAAAAAGCGCCTGTCTTTATCATTATAAAAGATGGCGCTTCTATTATTCCCTCTCAAGATGATATGATGAGGATATCCTGAAATAACTAATCTTGGCTGTCTGGGCATAGCTAAATTATAAAAGAACTAATTATGCTTGTCAATTAAAATGACTCTGACCCCTTTTTTCTATCCTCCATAGATTTTCCCGTCGTCATTGGCATCGTGTACTACAATGGAAGAGATATATTCGCAGCAGGATTAGAAGCAGGTCGAATTTTTATATATCCTCCATAGATTTTCCCGTCGTCATTGGCATCGTGTACTACAATGGAGAGATAATATAGACCTCCGCTTTGAACAGGTCCAAAAGTTAAAAGTTCACTGTCATCACCTTTAACAAGAAATGTTGCCATAGTATTATCCAGTGCACTATTTTGATAGACCATAATGTCCCCACTTTCATGGTCACTTCCACCTATATAAACAGCATAAGCTTCGTAGCCATTAGGAATCATATACTGAGCTATTACTTCATCATAGTGACTGCCCTCTTGCACCAACTCTTGCCCCTTATCTCCGAAATCAATATGGTAATAAACTCCATCCTGTATACTATCTCTCTGCACAAAATCTGTGGGTAGAATTATAATTCTATCGCTATACCCATTCCAGCCAATTCTCGCGTCGCCAGCTACATCAAGTTTATACTTAGGATCTGTCGTGCCGATGCCCACGTTGCCATCTGAAGCAATCCTCATTCTTTCTACACCATTTGTATAAAACCTGGTTATGCCGTGAGTATAATTAGTAGAATTTTTATCTATCTGCCCGATTGTCAAGATTCCTGCGCCTGCGCCAGTAGTTCCCGCAGAATAATATATACTCATAGACCTATCCCAGTTGTGACTATCAGCTAAAACTACTTTAGGAGTAGGAGATAAGAACCATAAACTTCCAGCGTTATAATAACTTTTAATAGTAAAAGGCGTATGGCCCATTGTATCGGCAAGTTGAATATCTCCCCCTTCAATCTCTAATTTTGCCTCCGGGTTTGCCGTGCCGATGCCGACGTTGCCATCTCCTCTAACCACAAAAGGATAACTACCACTATTTCCGTCATAGGCTTGCATAAAATATCCGCCGCTATCCATTGCGCTTGCCCTAAGAAATAACATCTTATGATTGAAATCTGCAGCGTTTTCCCATATCTCAGCGATATTCTGTGTTGAAGTTCCTGTTTGACCATACACGACAAATTTTCCAGCAGGGCTTACTGTCCCGATGCCGACATTGCCACTTGACGTCACAACGAAAGATGAGGCTGGAGTGTTATTAACTTGTAACTTTTGGACGGGGTTAGTCGTACCGATACCTACGTTACCCTGAACTATCACTCCATTAGCCGGAGGGGTATAATTTGCATAACCGCTCCCTACTGCCAAACTCTCAATCTTCGTTTTTTGTATAGTCATTTCTCCCGCAATTACATTTCCTGCTACATGCAGAGTAGCTTGTGGCGTCGGCGTGCCGATTCCTACATTACCTGAAACAATAAGATCCCCATTGCTCAAAGAGCTATTTCTGTAACCGCTGCCTATAGCCATCTGGTCAGAACGCAGTTCTTTGTAAATTCCGTAAGGGGCGGGATAATAGGTGGTGAGTGTAATTTTCTCCTCGGCAAAGGAATAAGAAGAAAATAAACTAAAAACCAATAATAAAACTAAACTTATTAGCATCTTCTCTATTTTCATAATTTTCATCTCCTGCTTAATTTTGCGCATAAGCTTAACGGAGTAATTTTAGTTATCTTTACATTAACTATTTTATTACCGATATTTAGATTATCATCGTTTTTTAGATAAGTCAATAAGTAGTTCTGAGAATAACCGCGCCAAAGGCCGTCTTTTTTGTCTTCAAGCAAGACATCCAGGCTATGGTTCAGGAACCGCTTCTTAAATTTCAAAGCCAAAGCGTCAGTCAGCTCTTTAATTACCTTAAATCTGCGGTTTATC
>JAQTPJ010000024.1 GCA_028712915.1 Candidatus Omnitrophota bacterium | reverse complement strand
GCGGCACAGGCGCGTCTACCTTGACAAGCAATTATCTGTTAAAAGGCAATGGGACCAGCGCTATCGCCTCAAGCGTGGTTTATGACAACGGCGCAAACGTGGGCATCGGGACGGCGAGCCCGCAGGGGAAACTACATGTGATTGGCGGAAGGCTTATTGTTACAGGAGGAACTTTTGGAACTTTGCGCACAGCGCCTTCTACGGCGTCTTCTATTATAGAATTATCACCAGATGATACGCAAGGGGAGGTTCCAAACGCATTAATTTATTCAGACAATAGGCAAGGTGCTAGCGTTCTTACTCTTGATCCGGGGACAGGCCCTATGGTGACGATTGAACCCACTGCTGTCGGGATCGGGACGACTGATCCGGGGGCGAAACTGGATGTCAACGGAGACTTAAAAGTCCAGACAATCAGCGCGGGCAGTTCTGATTATGATAAATTCCTCGTGTCAGACAGTGGAGTCTTTAAGTACCGCACCGGCGCGCAGGTCCTCTCTGATATTGGCGCAGGCACAGGCTCAGTTACCACTGTTAATTCAGGCAATGGTATGAGCTTTACCAATTTCACCACCAGCGGCACTGTAACGATGGGCACACCCTCAAGCATCACTTCAACTTCCACTAACTCTCTGACTACAACTTCGCATACCCATGCCTTAGATTCAACGGTCTATAAGTCCGGCGGCACAGATGTAGCTGTTGCTGACGGCGGCACAGGCGCGTCTACCTTGACAAGCAATTATCTGTTAAAAGGCAATGGGACCAGCGCTATCGCCTCAAGTGTTGTTTATGACAACGGCACAAACGTGGGCATCGGGATGACGCCGGGAAGTTATAAATTGGATGTCAGCGGCAATATGAGGGCTTCAGGTTATGGAATATTTAATAATTCAGCAGTTGTCGGAAATACACGAAATTACATGTTGTATTGGAGCGGCTCAGCCGGTGGCTACCTTTCATTTCCAGCAGATGGTAAAATTGCGATGATGAATGCCAACGTCGGCATCGGGGAGACGAATCCAGACTTAAAATTGGAAGTTAAAGGCACGTATGCCTTACCATCCACAAGTGGGACAGCCCAGAATGGTTCTTTGAGATTATCTCAAACATCAGGAGAATTAGTATTGGATATGGGGATAGGGTCTACAGCAGCATGGTTACAAGCAACCGTAGCCACTGATTTATCAGGTAAATATCCAATACTATTGAATCCAAACGGCGGCAACGTCGGCATCGGGACGACGAACCCGGGAGCGAAATTAGATATTTTGAATGCAGGAGGATATGAACTTCAATTTAATGGAGCAAGTGGTGCAAATATTTATCAATCAACTGCAAATCAAGATATGTATTTTCTTACTGCTTCCGGAACTGGAAAACTCCAATTTGGAACAAATGGAACAAATGGAAGGATGGTTTTGGATAGCAACGGCAACGTCGGCATCGGGACGACGAGCCCATCTGCCAAACTTGATGTAGAAACATCGTCAGGCGGCGCAGCTACCATTGGTTCATCGGGAAATAGCGCATCAGCTGATTATGCAGTTGCTATGGGTTATAACACCACTGCCAGCGGCAGCGATTCCACCGCCATGGGGTATGACACCACTGCCAGCGGCCTCCACTCCACCGCCATGGGTATTAGTACCACCGCCAGCGGCTTTTCTTCCACCGCTATGAATTATAACACCACCGCCAGCGGCAGCGGTTCCACCGCTATGGGTTATAACACCACCGCGGAATCATACGCTGGTTTTGCCATCGGTAGATTTAATGCCGGAGGTGGGACAGCAAGCAGCTGGGTTGTGACAGACCCCCTGTTTGAGATTGGAATTGGTACAAGCAGCAGCGCCAAAGCCAATGCCTTGACCGTGCTTAAGAACGGCAACGTCGGCATCGGGACGACAAACCCAGTTGTCAAATTGGATGTTGATGGAGATATAGCCGGAGACTTAATTTCTACAGGGGGTAGTTATGTGGGTTATATCGCTAGCACAGGCGCTGGCGCTTATAAATTAACAAGGTATTCTTCCAGCAGAAGATACAAAGAGAACATTACTGATTTCAATTTAGGGATGGATGTTGTTAAAAAAATGAGGCCTGTGGAATTCAACTGGAAGAGCACTGGTGATAGAGACTTTGGTTTTATTGCCGAGGAAGCGGAAGATATTAATCCGTTATTGGTAACTAAAATTAACGGAGAAATAGAATCTTTCAAGTATATGGCATATACCGCCGTATTAACAAATGCAATACAAGAACAACAAAAGAAGATTGAGGAGTTAGAAAAGAGGTTGGAAGAATTAGAGAAGAGGCTGCAGATTGCGAATAGCAAATAGCTAATAGTAATTTGCAAATGGCGAATAGCGAATGGCGAATGGCAAATAGCAAATGGCTAATGGCGAATAGTAATCTGCAAATGGCTAATGGCTAATAGCTAATGGCAAATAGCAAATGGCAAATGGCTAATAGCTAATGGCAGATTGCAGATAAGAGATTATCAGAGCACCAGATTACCAGATGGAGAGTTCAGATACCAGAGTATCAGATAAGAGAGAGTTATCCGCAATAATAGCGTAAAAAATGGTTGACACTACAAAATATACGCTTATAATTTACTTGTAACCTATGATTCCGAGAATATTACAACTTACACAATATAAAAGCTCCATATTTCTGTTTGGGCCTCGCCAGGTAGGCAAGACCTATTTAATCAAACATACCCTTCCGTCGGATTTATTTATTGACCTGCTCGATCATAATGAATTTCTTCGCTATGCTAAAGATGTCTCGGTTCTTTCCAAAGAGGTAAGAGCGATTAACAAAGACGAGCGCCGAGTTGTTATCGATGAAATCCAGCGCTGCCCTGAGCTTTTGAATGAAGTCCAGCTTATTATGGGAAGCAGCCAGAAGACTCAATTTATCCTGACAGGTTCGAGCGCGCGTAAATTAAAAAGAGCAGGGACTAACCTGCTGGGAGGCCGGGCTATTACGCTTCACTTGCATCCTTTTACACGCGAAGAATTAGGAGAAAAGTTTATTCTCGAGGAAGCAATCCAGCTTGGCGCGATACCCGGGATAGTGTTGGCTAAAGACAGGCAGGAGAAAATCCGCCTTTTAAAAAGTTATGTTGAGACCTATCTCAAGGAAGAGATTCAACAGGAGTCGTTGACCAGGAATATACCGGCATTTGCCAGGTTTCTTGAATTGGCCGCGCATGAAAACGGCAATATCCTTAATTTTCAAAACATCGCAAGGGAAGTGGGAATCCATTCAAAGACCATCAAGGAGTATTTTAGTATTCTTCAGGATACCCTGCTGGGTTTTTTGCTCTATCCTTACGTTAAGTCCAGCAGGACAAAGATTGTATCGCACCCAAAATTTTATTTTTTTGACAGAGGCGTGGCCTGCGCGCTCAGGGGCGAGCTTTCCCGGGAATTAATCCCCGGGACAGACCCTTACGGCAGGGCTTTTGAACATTGGGTTATATTGGAGGCAGCCAGATTGCTCGATTATTATGAGAAAGAAGCGAAAATGAGTTTTTTTAAGACTACCGACGGAGCTGAAGTGGACCTTATATTGGAGAGCGGCAATAAAGTATGGGCTGTAGAGATAAAATCTTCAAACCAGCCGCGCCTAAGCGATGTGAGGGGGATGAGGAGTTTTATGAAGGACCACAAATATGACAGGGCATTATGCGTTTGCCAGACGCCCCGCCTTTTTGTGGCAGAAAATATCGAATTTCTTCCCTGGGGAGATTTTTTGCAGCAGTTAAAGTCAATTTAAGATAGAGATGGCAAATAGCTAATAGCTAATGGCAAATAGCAAATGGCGAATAGCTAATAGTACATATAAACTCTAAACTCAAAACACTAAACTCTAAATAAACTCAAATGCCACAAACACAAAACTCAAAACCGTATGATTTAGGAGAAAGGACCAAAAAGTTTGCCCAAAGAGTCAGAGATTATATAAAGGATTTGCCCAAAACCTTAGCTAGTATCGAGGACGCAAAGCAGCTTATAAAATCTTCTGGTTCAGTAGGCGCTAATTATCTTGAAGCTGAAGAATCCCTAAGCAAAAAAGATTTTATAATGAGAATAAAAATATCAAGAAAGGAAGCCAAAGAAAGCAGGTATTGGCTTGAGCTAATAGAGTCCAAGGAAAATCAGATTAAAGAAAAACAGGCCTTGATTCAAGAAGTTACCGAGCTTACAAAAATATTCGGTTCAATAGTAGAAAAATCAAAGTAATGTTTTGAATTTTGAATTTTGAGTTTTGGATTTATTTAGGGTTTAGGGTTTAGGGTTTAGGATTTAGAGTTTAGAGTTTAAGATTTAAACAAGTATCTTGATTATTATAGATTTCAATTAGTCAATACAACACAGGAGTCACAATGCCGGCACAGGATAAGTCATTAGGAGAGAAGTTAATAGCCGCGGGTTTGATTGACAAGGATACTTTGGAGAGCGCGGAGCTTGAATCAAAACGCACCAAGGCGCCGATTTATAAAGTCCTGGTAAAAAGCAAGGCTGTTTCCTCGGGGGAGATGCTGGGTTTTCTCTCGGAGGAATTAGGCATAGAGGTAAAGAATATCGAGCAGTGCATTATCGACCCGGAAATCGTAAAATTAGTAGACAAAGATTTCGCCGTAAACAAGCGCGTAGTCCCGCTCTATAAAACAGACGATACTTTGGCTGTTGCCATAGATGACCCTTTGAATATGGCTGGCGTTGATGAGCTGCGTTTTAAATTAAACTGCACAATAAAACCATTTTTGGTAAAAGAAGAGGAATTAGATGAGGCTTTAAATAATTGTTACGCTTCAAAAGACGGGCAGGGCATGGTAGCCGCCACGGCAAAGGATTTTGACAAGCCCTCGATAGTCAACACGGTAAACCTTATTATCGGCCAGGCCATAAAGGAGCGCGCCTCGGATATACATATCGAGCCTAAAGAGAAAACACTGGAACTGCGTTTTCGTATCGACGGAGTTTTGCATACAAGGAGCGCCCCGCCGCGCTATCTGCATGAGGCGGTAATCTCGCGTATAAAAATAGTGTCCAATCTTGATATCGCCGAGAAAAGGATTCCCCAGGACGGCGGATTTAAAATAACTTCCGGCGATAAGGCGATAGACGTCAGGGTTTCTATCATTCCTACTTTATACGGGGAGAATGTGGTTATGAGGCTTTTAGACAGGAGCGCCACGCCTTTGAATATGGAGGAGATAGGTTTTTCCAAAGAAAAATTAGATGTTTACAAAGAAATGATTTCATCGTCTTTCGGGATTATCCTGGTAACAGGGCCGACAGGCTCGGGAAAGACAACGACATTATACGCCTCTTTAAATACCGTGCGCTCCGACGAGAAAAATATTATTACTATAGAAGACCCTGTGGAATACCACCTTGATTTCGCGCAGCAGATACAGGTTAATACAAAGGTGAACCTGACATTCGCCCAGGGGCTGCGCTCGGTGCTAAGGCATGACCCGGACATAATTATGGTGGGCGAAATCCGCGATTTTGAAACGGCTCAGATTGCCATACAGTCAGCGCTCACAGGCCACTTGGTATTCTCTACGCTGCACACTAATGACGCTCCGTCGGCGATTACACGGCTTTTGGATATGGGTATCGAGTCGTTTCTAGTGGCGTCCTGTATCAAGGGCGTTTTGGCGCAGAGGCTTACGCGCACGCTGTGCCCTGAATGCAAAGAGGCAACTACTATCAAAGAAAAAGAATTATACCTGAATTTAGGTTTATCCCATGAAGCGGCGGATAAAGATGTAACCATATATAAAGCCAAAGGCTGCAAGCGCTGCATGCACACCGGTTTTAAGGGCAGGATGGGAATTTTTGAATTGATGCAGATGACGCCAAAGTTGAATATGCTTACGCTCTCCAAGGCGTCCGCTGATGAAATAAGAAAGGCGGCCTATGAGGGCGGCATGGTTGCGCTGCGCCTGGATGGATTGAGCAAAATCCTGCAGGGGCTGACTACCGTCGCGGAAGTGCTGAGAGTGGCGTAGGAATGGCTAATGGCAAATAGCAAATAGCTAATAGCTAATAGCTAATGGCGAATAGCGAATAGCAAATAGCTAATGGCAAATAGCAGATTGGGTGAACATGGTGTGGGTATCGGTATAGGTATCGGTAAAGTCTTGTTGTGGTTATGGTTTGGGTTATCGGTAAAATAACAAAACACGACAACGAAAACGACTGACGTGACGTAACCGATACCGATGACGAAAGACGATATCTGATAGATAGCGAATGGCGAATAGCTAATAGCAAATGGCAAATGGCGAATAGCGAATAGTACATATAAACTCTAAACTCAAAACACTAAACTCTAAATAAACTCAAAATCCAAAACTAAAAATACAAAATAGGTTGGTTTTGAGTTTGGAGAATTTGGGTTTGGAATTTATTTAGGATTTAGAGTTTAAAATAATATATTATGCATAAATCAGTTTATAGATTATTTTTCCTGCTTTTAGCCGCGGTTTTTATTTTATGTGTCTGCGCGGGAGACGCGATATGCGCTTCCTCGAGCACTGCTTATGAGGCGGTCATCAGCGCTGGCTCAGGAGGAGTGTTTACGTCGCTGTCTACTACTTATAACGGTAAAGGTTCGGTCAGCCAGATAGCAATCGGCTCGTCTGGGTCTACGGGGAGTTCTGCCAGCGGCACTTTGGGTTTTGACGTAGGATTAGGTTTCTTGTGGGCAATAGAGGCAGGGCTTCCTTCCATAGCGCAGGAGTATGACCTTTATGATTTGCGCGCGTTCAGTTATGCCACAAAAGAAGAAATATTCGCTTCTACCTGGCAAAGATACAATGACCCTTACTTTACATGGAAGATGAAAGTAAAATATCCTATCACGCTTGTCTTGGGCTACAGTGTTTCTATTGACGTAGAGCCTGATGATATAATCGATACGCAGGAAATGTATTATAATGGCTTTGCCGCTTCTTCATTATCCGACGGGAAACATACTTTTTATGTAAAGGCGGCTACGACCGGCGGTATATGGGGAGAGACGGAGGGTTTTGAATTCTGGATAGATACAAAGGCGCCGCAGGCGGATAATTTAAGCCCCGCCATTGGCCAGGTTGTTACGGATAATATGTATCCTCTGTCTTTGGATTTAAGCGATGCAACCAGCGGAATAGACGAAAGCACCATTAGTTTATATATTGATAACGGGCCGCTGAGTTTTGATTTTGAAGACGGCCATCTTACGGCTACGCCGGTTACGCCTTACAACAATGGCAGCGTTACCGCGCATATACAGGCTAAAGATTTAGCGGGTAATTCATTGAATATGGCTTGGGGTTTTATCGTGGACGCCAACCTGCCGGTTGGCCTTATTCTCATAAACGGCGGCGAAGAATCCACTCCTTACGCGCGGGTGCGCCTTAATTTAGAGGCCGAAGACGAAACAACGGAAATATCCCAGATGATTCTTTCTAACGACGGAATATTCGATACTGAGGCGTGGGAAGATTTTACGGCGCTGCGCACAGATTGGATCCTGGCAAATCCCCAGGAGGTAGGCGAAAAGACTGTCTATTGTATGTTTAAGGATGACGCGGGCAATATCTCTTCGGTGTATAGCGACGATATTATCCTGATCATGGCGGCAATTGATACTTTAATTACTACAGGCCCATACAGCCCGACCAAGGAAACCGGCGCGCAGTTTAAATATCAATCCACATTTCAGAACGCTTTATTCAGCTACAAACTGGATAGCGACGAATGGTCTGAGTGGTCTTCTACCGCGCAGATGAGTTTAAGCGGTTTAGAGCCGGGCAATCATATATTCTCTGTAAAATCAAGTAAGGATTTAAACGGCGATGAGGAAATAACTGAGGAAGAGGAAGATCCCATACCTGCGCAGTGGACGTGGGTAATTCAAACCGAAGAAACTCCCGCCAGAAGAGAAAGAACGTTGTATTGGAGAACTGAATAAATATCATAATCAAATAATAACCAAACACCAAGATACAATAACCAAGCAATGACCAATTGTTAAATTCCAATATCCAAACAAGAAATAACTGGCATGTTTGGTGGTTGGTGATTGAAATTTAGATATTATTTGTATCTTGTATCTTGATTATTGGTAATTGATGTTAGCTATACAGGAGGTTCCCATGGATATCCAAGCCATAAAAATCAAAAAAGACGCGGATACAAATGTTATCTTCGGCCAGGCCCATTTTATCAAGGCCGTAGAGGATTTATATGAGGCGCTGGCGGGTTCTGTCCCCGGGATAAAATTCGGGCTTGCTTTTTGCGAGGCTTCAGGCGCTTGCCTTGTGAGGTCGCAAGGCAGCGACGAGGAATTGACCAAATTGGCCGTAGAAAACGCCTTAAATATAGGCGCGGGCCATGCATTTATAATCCTTATAAAAGGGGCGTATCCGATTAATGTTTTAAACGCGGTAAAGAGCGTCAGCGAGGTCTGTTCGATATTCTGCGCCTCGGCGAATGACGTGGAAGCGATAGTAGCAAAGGCAAAAACAGGCGCGGGCATTCTGGGCGTTATCGACGGCTCAAGCCCCAAGGGCGTAGAGAAACAGGCTGATATAACCTGGCGCAAGGATCTGCTGAGGAAGATAGGGTATAAGTTGTGAAATGCAAATAGCAAATAGCAAATAGCAAATAGCAAATGGCGAATAGTACATATAAACTCTAAACTCAAAACACTAAACTCTAAATAAACTCAAAATCCAAAACTAAAAATACAAAATAGGTTGGTTTTGAGTTTGGAGAATTTGGGTTTGGAATTTATTTAGGAT
>JAQTPJ010000023.1 GCA_028712915.1 Candidatus Omnitrophota bacterium | reverse complement strand
GGCGTGAGGAATTCAGAATAAGGGTCCAAAGCGGAAAGCATGCCTTTTAATGCGCCATATACCAAATCCTTCGGCTTAGTCTCATCCACATACTGCGATTGAACAATAGAAATCCCGTCGGCAAAAAGCCCCAGTTCCTGATACATCTCATCTTTAACGCTCTTGTCTACTTTATTCTCGCTCAATATAGGGCCGGCAAAAAACAATAGGCAGGCGCATAACACAATCAATAAAAACGCTATTTTATTTCTAAGAAACATCTTTTAACCTCCTTAATGAGCACGTGACTTATGGAACGACAGCGACATAAGTCACTGTGCGAATTAAACCAGCACCTTTTACATATTCAAAGACTTTAAAGAATTAATCGTTAAAATTATTTAATACTAAAAAGGTGCTGGATTAAGTTCAGACACACAACTTACGTCATTTAATTCCGTAAGTTGTGTCTTCACTTAACCTCCCGATAATGATTTCTTTAACTACCTTGGGATTTGCCTTGCCCTTTGATAATTTCATTACTTGTCCCACTAAAAACATAATTGCGTTTTCTTTTCCCGCCAAGAAATCCTTTACAGATTTAGGGTTATCTTTCAGGGCCGCCTCGACAAATTTCTCCAGATCTTTTGAGCCGGAAACCTGAGTCGCCCCTTTTTCCTTAATAACAGAATCTATATCCTTTTTTTCATCTAAGGCGTAAAACAAGACATCTTTTGCCGCCAAATTGCTTAACCTGCCTTCCTCTACATACTGAATTAACTTAGCCAACGCTTGCGGCTTTAAATCCAACTGTGTTATATTTTTCTTCCTGTCGTTCATATAAGCCAGGACAACACCAGTCAGCCAGTTATATATTTTACGCGGCTGCGTATAAACAGCGGCGCAGCCTTCGAAAAAAACACACATATCTTTATCCTGAACGATTATATCCGCTTCTTTCTGAGTTAATCCAAACTCCCTGATATATCTTGGAATTCTATCTTTGGGAAATTCCGGAAGTTCTTTTCTGATCCCAGCTATAAATTCTCTGCTTAACGTAAAAGGAACAAGGTCCGGGTCGGGAAAATAACGGTAGTCGTGGGCTTCTTCTTTGCTGCGCATGGAAAATGTCAACTGCTTATCCTCATCCCAAAGCCTTGTCTCCTGAGTTATACTGCCGCCTTGCGAAAGCACATCTTCCTGCCGTTTGACTTCATACTCTAAAGCATCCCGTACGCCTTTAAAAGAATTCATATTCTTTAATTCTATTTTCGTACCCAACTGCTTTTTGCCTTTTGGCCGCAAAGATATGTTGGCATCGCAACGCAAACTTCCTTTTTCCATATCGCAATCCGAAACGCCTAAATATTGAATAATCAATTTCAGATTTTTTAAATATTCAAATGCCTCTGAAGGCGAATTTATATCCGGCTCGCTGACAATCTCAAGCAGCGCTATGCCGCAGCGGTTATAATCCACAAGGCTCGCCGAACCTTCCTGCTTATGTATAAGTTTTCCCGCGTCTTCCTCTAAGTGCACGCGCTTTACACGAATCTTCTTCTCAACATTATCAATATCAATGGAAACAAAACCGTCCAAACCCACAGGCATATCATACTGGGAAATCTGATAATTTTTGGGAAGGTCCGGATAGAAATAATTCTTTCTGTCGAATTTTATAAATTCCTGTGGTTTGCAATCTAAAGCCAAGGCAACCTTTACCGCGTATTCCAATGCCTTCGCGTTTAAAACCGGCAGAGAACCGGGCAAACCCAGACACACAGGGCATGTCTGCGTGTTAGGCTCGCTGCCGAATTCCGTAGAACAGCCGCAAAACGCCTTAGTCTTTGTTTTTAAGTGGACGTGAACCTCTAAACCGATAACTGTTTCGAATTTCATATTAATTCGGGCTAAATATTTAAATCCGGCTTCATCTTATGCCAGGGCGTATTCTGCTCAAAGGCATAAGCTGACCTGAACAAATTTTCTTCTTTAAAAGGCGCGCTCAAAAGCTGCAGGCCTATGGGTAATTTATTTTTTGTAAAACCGCATGGGATTGAAATAGCGGGTATCCCTGCCAAATTAGCCGAGATAGTATAAATATCCGATAAATACATAGAGAGCGGATTTTCCAATCTCTCTCCGACTTTAAACGCGGCTGTGGGCGAGGTCGGCGTAAGCACGCAGTCAAAATCTTTAAACACCTTATCAAAATCATTTTTTATCAAAGTCCTGACTTTAAGCGCCCGTAAATAGTAAGCGTCGTAATACCCGCTGGACAAAACATAAGTCCCCAGTATAATTCTTCTTTTTGCCTCCAAGCCAAAACCTTTTCCTCTTGTTTGTTTATACATGGAAATCAGCTGTCCTGACTCATCCGAACCTGAAGATTTATCCCTAAACCCATACTGCACTCCGTCGAAACGCGCCAGGTTGGAACTCGCTTCTGCCGTAGCAATAATGTAATAAACGCTGACCGCGTATTTTGTATGCGGCAGGCTTACCTCTTTAAAGGTCGCCCCTAATTTTTCCAAGACAGCCTTTGCCTGTTTGACCGAATCTTCAACTTCCTTATCTAGTCCTTTAATAAAATATTCTTTTGGTATGGCTATTTTTACGCCCTTCAGGTCTTTTGTAAAACAAGATGTATAATCAACAGTGGGAATATCCGCGCAAGTTGAATCTTTTTCATCATGCCCAGATATCACATTCAAAAGCAAGGCTGCGTCGTGGACATCTTTGGTGATAGGGCCAATCTGGTCCAAACTGGAGGCAAAAGCAATAAGCCCGTAACGGGAAACCCGCCCGTAAGTAGGCTTTAATCCCACTACTGCGCATAGCGCTGCCGGCTGTCTGATAGAGCCGCCTGTATCTGAACCCAAGGCCCAGATTGCCTCGTCAGCCGCCACTGCTGCGGCAGAACCGCCGCTGGAGCCACCAGGCACTCTTTCTAAATCCCAGGGGTTACGCGTCGGGCCATAACAGGATGTCTCGCACGATGAACCAAACGCGAATTCATCCATATTGGTCTTGCCGAAAATCAAAGCGCCTTTCTCTTTTAACTTTTTTATAACAGTAGCGTCATAAGGCGCGCTGAAATTCTCCAGGATACGCGAAGCGCAGGTAGCGAACTGGCCTTTTGTGCAAATGTTGTCTTTGATCGCGATAGGAATTCCATTTAGCAAGGAGTCTTGCTTGGCAGAATCTGTTTCTTTGGGAAGATGCGCATATGCTTTGACTTTTGGTTCAACTTTATCAATGCGCGATTTCAAGTCGGATAAAATCTTGTCCCGGCTGGCTTTTCCTGCCTTTATCAAATCCAACAATTCATGAGCAGTCTTGGTATTTAACATTATTCAATCACCTTAGGGACTTTAAAAAACGAGCCTTCCTTCTGCGGAGAATTATTCAATGCTTCCTTCACCGGCAAAGAAGCGCTGGGCTCATCTTTTCTTTTTACGTTTTTGATATCCAATACATGGGCTGTGGGCGCAATCTTGGAAATATCCACTTCCTTTAGCTGCTCGATATACTGAAGTATATCGTTAAGCTGGAGGGAAAACTTTTCCAATTCTTCGTCGTTAAGCCCCAGCCTTGCTAAATTGGCTACGTATTTTACTGTATCTTTGGAAATGTTCATAAATTGCCTGGTTAAATAAAAGACAGGTTCCTTTCGATAAACTCTATCAATTTTTTCTGCTCATCAGCGGAAATATTGTGGAACTCAATGCCCATTCCGGGATGAAGATGCTGCTGGACGTGTTTGTCGGACAACCACACCACCCGGCCGTCAACTTTCAATTCCTCAGGTTTGGGAGGGAGGGTAAAAGTTATAACAACCTCGTCGCCTAATTTAAACCCGTCGCATCCGTATACATAAGCCCCAAGCGCGCTCAGATCCAAAAGGTCAGTCTTAATGCAAAGCCCTTCTTTATCATACTTACCCTTAAGCTCCACCTTTATATCAATAGGCAGCCGCTTGAAACGCCGCCTGAGCTGCATCTTCTGAATATTTTCTATAATCCTATCTTCCTTAAAGCTGTTTAAAGCCAGGTTTTCATCAGCGTAAATTTCTATAACTTTATCTAACCCCGTAACGGAAAATAACCCCCTTAAATGCACCGGAATGTTCACAAATTTCATCCTGCCCTTACTGTTTGTTACTTCCTTGTAGGCGATGACTATCACGGAAATACCCATATAATCGATAAAATCCACGCCCTCAAGGTTGCAGAGTATATCGATATAGCCGTCGTGAAGGCACTGGCCGACTGTTTCAATAAAATTAGCGGCGTTCTCATCAACGCGCCCGGCTATATCCAGTATGATAACTTTACCTTTTGTCCTGCCTTTTATTTCCATATCTTATTATCAGTTGTCTATTTAGAGTAACTTAAATCATAATACAGGATGGCTAAAGTTATTGCAATCAAAAAATGCATTGCTAATCCTGATATAATCCTCAAGTGAAAGATTCTCCGCGCGCAGGTTGCTATTTAAGCGTAACTTGGCCAATATATCGGTTACTTCGCCTTTATCCAATAACGTGGATAATGAATTCAGGACATTTTTCCTGCGCTGGTTAAAAGCGTTACGGATAACTTTAAACAATAAATCGTTATCCTTAGGTTTCAGCCTTAACTGCCTGGGCAGCAATCTTACAAAACAGGAATCCACTTTAGGTTTGGGGCTAAAACATGTCCGCTTTACGGTAAAAAGCAGGGTCGGCTCCATATGAAACTGCACAAAACAGGAAATGCTGGAATAATCTTTTGTGTTCGGCCTGGCAACCAACCTTAAGGCAAATTCTTTCTGGACCATAATATAAACACTATCTATCAGATTTATATTGCTAAAAACATATTCCAATATCGGTGAAGTAATATTGTAGGGTATATTACCGGTCAGCTTAATCTTATGCTTTACATTTATCTTCTTTAAAAACCCCCTTAAATCAAATTCCAGTATATCGCTGTTTATCAATTCTAAATTGTTGAAATCCCCCAAATCTGTTTTTAGGTAGCCGTATAGATATTTATCTAATTCTACGGCGATGACTTTATCCGCCCAAGGTAATAATCCCCTGGTAAGAATTCCCTTGCCGGGGCCAATCTCTAAAATCACATCATCTTCCGATACGGATATTGATTTTAATATCTTGGACAGGATATTCTTGTCTGTTAAAAAGTTCTGGCCGAATCTCTTCTTGGAATGAAAATTTAAAGGTAGGGACGGCATTAATCTTTTAGTTTGTTTTTGGTAAGCGTATACGCCAACTTTATCGCCGCTAACATAGAGCTGCAATCCGCCTTATTTTTACCGGCTATATCGAACGCTGTGCCGTGGACAGGAGAAGTGCGTACAAAAGGCAGTCCTAACGTTAAGTTTACTCCTTCGGAAAAACATAACATTTTAAAAGGAATCAGGCCCTGATCGTGATACATGCATACAACGGCGTCTAATTCTTTATTTAATACACGATTAAAAATAGTATCCGCAGGCAAGGGGCCATGGATATTTTTTGTTTTGTAGATATTTATAAATTTTTCTATAGCAGGTTTAATCACAGCGCCTTCTTCTTTTCCTGTTTCCGGTCCATGCGGGTTTAAAGCGGAAACCGCCATCCTCGGCTGCTTAATGCCGAAATTATTCCTAAGCGCATCATAAGTAAGCAAAATGACATTAAACACATCTTCCTTTTTTATTTGTTTTGATACATCTTTTAAGGCGATATGGCGCGTAACCAGGCTTAATTTTAACTTTTCAGAAACAAACATCATCACAAATTTTCTTACCGCAAATTCTTCAGCCAGAAACTCTGTATGGCCGCAGAATCCTACGCCGTTTAAGCTTATAGCCTTCTTGCTGACCGGAGCCGTAACCAGGCAATTTATCCTGCCTTGTTTTAAATATTCAACAGCCTTTTTCAGATAAGACAGGCTTGCTGAACCAAATTTCTTGGATAAAACCCCCTGTTTAAGCTCACCTTTCTTCAGAATATCCAAATCTATCAGATTGAATTTATTCATATTACTTTTTAATTCTGATTGTTTAAACGCTACTTTATCCGCAAATACAAGAATTTCACAATCCCTCGGTGCATTAAATTTCCTCAACGCCTTCAATGTGATTTCCGGGCCAATACCCGAAGGGTCGCCTATGGTTATGCCTATTTTTATCTTACTTTTCATCTTTGATAAGAATGTATGATTTTTCTTTAATCTGTCCGATAAATTCTTTTAATTTAGCGCTGTATTTGTTTTCCCAGATTATATTGTAAATAACCTGCTGGACATCCTTTAATTCCCTTGCCGAAGGAGGCAATTTTTCTTTTGCCATAAATATATAAAAACCGTCTGAGGTTTCAACCGGTTTAGAAAATTTACCGACCTCTAAATTAAAAATAGCGTCTTCAATCTCTTTAAGCAGTTGCCCTTTGGTTACCATGCCTAAACTTCCCCTCTTTGAATACTGTTTCTGCAGCTCGCCAAAGTCAGCCCCGCCTTTTAGCTTATTGTAAACCTCTTTTGCCAGGTTTTCAGTACCCACAAATATGCTATCCGTATAAATCCTTTCAGGAAAATAAAAATCGTTGATATGCTTATTGTAATAATCCGTAACCTCGCTGGGGCTGATTAGTATCCTGTTGCGTATTTTCAGGGCTATCAATCTGTCGGCAAGCATCTGTTCTTCCATATGTTTTCTAAATTCCGATAGCGTAAAACCCTGTCTGGCCAAAAAATCAGAAAATTCATACTCGGACGAAAAATTGCTCCTCATCTTTGCTAATCTTGATTCTACGTAGCGATCTTCCACTTCTATCTTATTATTTTTTGCTTCCTGCAATATCAATCTATTCTCTATAAGATTTTCCAGCGCTTTCTTCTCTGACATTTCATACTTTTGCCACCCTTCTTCTGTTATCTGTATCTTTAACATACTGATATACATATTCAGTTCTGCTTTTGTAATAACCTCGTCATTTACTATAGCCACGACCTTATCTTCCAGGGAATAGGCGCAGCAAACGCTAAGGAATAAAATCAAAAAAGATAATAGAATAATTTTCTTCACAATCGCTCCCTGTTATATTAATTTTTAAGCTGCATAATAACCTGCCTTATCAATCTGCAATACAAATCAAAACCTACGGCCATTATATAACCGTGCTGCTCAACGCCCAAGAGGTTTCCCGCGCCTCTTATTTCCAGGTCTTCCATGGCTATCCTAAAACCAGAACCTAACTCGGAATATTCCCTTATGGCTTCCAGCCTCTTGTTCGCATCGGGATTTACACTTTTATTCTTAGGCAAGAGAAGAAAGGCATAGGCCTTGCGGTTAAAACGGCCCACCCTGCCTCTTAACTGGTGCAAATCAGACAAGCCAAATGTATCGGCATTATTTATAATTATGGTATTGGCGTTAGGCACATCTATGCCTGATTCAATAATATTCGTAGAAACCAATATATCTATATCACCCTTTAAAAAAGAAATCATAATTTTTTCCAGAAGTTTCGCCGGCATTTGCCCGTGCGCAAAATTAACCCTGCAGGACTCAGGGCAAAATCCTTTTACCAAATCCCTTACTTTCTCTATATCATCCACCCTGTTGTGTATAAAATAAACCTGCCCTTTCCTGGAGATTTCCCTATTGATTGCCCCTTTAATTAAATCCCGGCTGAACTCGTCCACATGGGTTTCTATAGGGATACGATTCTGCGGCGGAGTATTAATAACTGAAATATCCTTTGCGCCCATAAGCGACATATAAAGCGTGCGCGGTATCGGCGTTGCGGTAAGCGTTAAGACATCTACAGACAACCTGATTTTTTTCAGTTTCTCTTTTGCCTTTACGCCAAACTTCTGCTCCTCATCAATAATTAACAATCCCAGATTTTTAAATTTGATATCATCCGAAAGCATCCTGTGCGTGCCTATAATGATATCAATATTTCCTTTACTCAAATCTTTAATTATATTTTTCTGCTCAGCCTTTGTCTTAAAACGGCTGAGCATAGCCACGTTCAACGGAAAATCTTTTAATCTCTTGAGGAAATTCTGATAGTGCTGCTCAGCCAATATCGTAGTAGGCACCAGAAAAGCCACTTGTTTATTATCAATCGCGGCTTTAAAACAAGCCCTCATGGCAACCTCTGTCTTGCCATAACCTACATCGCCGCACAAAAGCCTATCCATAGGCTTAGAGGATTCCATATCAACCTTTACATCCTGCACAGCCTTTGCCTGATCCGGAGTCTCTGCGAATTCGAAAGTTTTCTCAAAATCCTTCTGCCACTCGGTATCCTTGGAAAATTTAAATCCAGAGAGCGTCTGCCTCTTTGCCTGCATTTCCAATAAATCTATGGCTATCTTTACCAGCCCTTTGCGCGCCCTTTCCTTAATCCTCTCCCATTCGCCCGAGCCTAAGCGGTAAAGCTTGGGGCTCCTGCCTTCAAAACTAATATACTTTTGCACCAAGTGCGCCTTTTCAACAGGCACATACAGCATATCGCTATTGGCATATTCAATAACCAAATGGTCTTTTTCTTCATCCTTTACCTTAATCTTCTCCATGCCCAAATAGCGGCCGATTCCGTGTTTAATATGCACAACATAATCGCCTTTTTTTATATCGATGAAATTATGCAACGGCATCTCTTCAAACAATAACGAAGAGCGGCTGGAATGGCTTTTTATTATAGGAAGGATTATTACCATGTTGTGCTTCCATATCACCTTGCCTGTAAGGATATTGTAACTGTCTATGGAAGCAATCTTATTGTAATCAAACTCTATACGCAGAGGGCAATCGAAGGTGGCGGGGTAAATGTCGACCATACCGCCGTTACGGCTAAAATCCCCTTCTTCCTGCGCGCTGTTTTGCCTGCGATAGCCAAAGTCCACAAATGTGCACAGAAGCAAA
>JAQTPJ010000022.1 GCA_028712915.1 Candidatus Omnitrophota bacterium | reverse complement strand
TCGTTTATAAGCTTGGTAAGTATCGTGCTGGCATTGGTATTGCTGCCTTTTACATAACCGTTCATGGTGCCGTTCTTAGAAAGATTATCTAAAGAAAAAACGAGGATAAATAATTCGCGCGGCGCTATATTGCTCAATTTCTTAAACATGCCGGCCAAGGGATATTCCGAACCTTTTAAATCTTTAATAAAATTGCTTAACCCGTCTATTTTATCCTTAGTGTCTTTTACCTCGGACAAAACATTCAAATAAAGCCTGGCATTATCTAAACGAGCCTGGTAGGACTGGATTGATGCTCTTGCCAACACAAAAGACGTGATAAAGAATAATATGATAATAAAAACCAACCAGCGTATAGATGTTTTTTGCGCTGTCTCCCTCTTTTCAGTACGGAACTCAAAAGGAAGAAGGTTTATGCCTTGCTTATAATCTATGGCCAGGCTCAAACACTCCGTGACTTTCGGTTGGTTGCTTATTTCTAGTCCCGGGGTGAATTCTATCTTGTCTTCCAAAGAAATCCTTTTGACTATTAACCCTAATTCCTTGCTTAAGAAAGTTTCTACTTTAGGCATCTTGACAAAAGGCCCTGAAATTAACATACTAGCGACTTCGCCTGTCTTAAACTGCGAATTGTAATAGATAAAAGAACGCTTTATTTCCATAGCCAGGCGTTCCAACAGGGGGCGCAGCATTCCTAATATCTGAGCCGCGCCTAATTTGCCCTTGTAAACAAAATTATCTCCCGGGATGCCCACGTTAAACAAAATATCTTCTACTTCATCAGACGATAACTCTATCTTGCCCTTATCGGAAACTAAAGCAATTCCTAAAGACTCCCTGAATTTATTAATCGATATGGGCAGCTCCCTGTAAAAATCCAGTTTATTCTCGTGATAGATAAAGATATAACCCTTATCATCATCTATATGCAAAATACCTTTAGCTTTATCTTTTCCTTCCTTAAAATACCTCTGCATTAACTTCTCGTATCCAAACGGCAGAAGCCCCACAGCTGAACAGCTTAAGCCCGCCTGCTTCAATAGAACCACCCAGCGTTTAACCTCTTCCTCTTTGGCTACTGCGGATATAACATCTATTAACTTAGAGCCGTCTTCCTTAGTTGTTCTCCTAACAATAGAATAATCTAAAACCGCAGTTGATAAATCATAAGGGATATCTTCTTTAATCTGCCACCTAATCGCCTCAGTCAACTCTTTATCGGGGACAGCCGGCAGCTGGAACCGCTTGATGAAAAGCGAATTTAAACTCAGCTTAACTATCGCATTCCTATGCCTGATATTATTTTCCTTGAGAAAACCCTGGAGGGAATTTACGATAAACCCGTCTTTACTATTAGTTGCGGCTTGCGACGGATTAAAATCAATTACCTTTAAAGCTTTCACTTTAATCTTGCCGGAAAGTTCAACATTTAACAATGTTAACTTCGAACCTATATCTATAATTATTATGGAATTATTTTTTACGAACATATTTTAAAGTACAGTATTATGTTAAATTTTCTTAACAATGATTTCAGCGATTTAAAAAATGATTACAGTGATTTTCTCGTCGAGACTTAATCACCGTAATTACCATTTTAACAAAACGCAGTTAAAGGGATTTGAAATATTATATCATACTGCGTAAATTAATATATACTTATATTAAATTTATAGGCCGTCCCAGGAGCCGGATTCAATCTCAACCCCGCTGCTTTGAAAACCTTCGGGCAAAGGCGAAGGAAGGCTGTCTTCGTCATAGGTAACTGTTGCCGGGCCAAAACTATTACCGTCGAACTGTCTAACCAAAAGCGCTCCAGTTATGGTAGAACCTCCGTCGACTTCTGCCCTTCCTAATGTGCCCACGCCGTCATACTGATAAACTAACCCTGTAACAGAAGCGGAATTATTTATCCTTAGAGAAGGAACATTTCTGCCCCTGCTTATCACAGTGCCCGTAACAGTCGTCGAGCTATCTGTTATGCTTAATTCGTTGTTGCTATTGGAACTAGCGTAACCCACATATAATACACTGTCCGTAATATCTGCTCCATCCTCAACAATGATTCTCCTCTCGGCAATAATAGTAGCGCCGTCTATGGTAGTATCTTCATTCCTAATCGTCAGTGTATCAGTAGTCCCCGAAGGATTACGCGAATACAAAAAACATCCGCTATTTAAAATAACACCTGTATCATTTTGCGTAGAATTTACTGTCATATCAGTACCTGATAGAAAATAAATGCTACCTCCTGATGGCGTGGCAGTAAACGTTCCGCTGTCAGTAGTCGCGTCATGAAGGTTTATTTGGCCAATATCGGAACAAACAATATAGCCATAGCCTGTGATACTTACCGTTCCATTACTATCAAAATCATCGTCAAGATAAAGCTCAAAATCGCTCGAATTAATATTCGAAGTACCTGACATTAGAAAATTCCTGCTGCAATTTATCCTATAATCATCAGCGTTTATCTGGGAATTTCCTGTCATATTAAAATCCCTATTGCAGTTTATGGTAAAATTCGAGGCGTTGGAATCAATCTCTGAGTTATTCTCTAGATTAAAACTTCTGCAGGTAACCGTAAAATTAGTACCTGTAATATCAAATCCATTGGTATCTATATCGCGCCGGCTGATATTCTGACCGGTCCAATCCACGTCGCTACTTAAAGTAAGATCCCCTGAACCACTGGAAATATTACTGTCTGCTGCGTCTATACGAGCATTCCAATCTGTCATTAAATCATCATAATAAGTGGTGTCTAACGACGGAATCTGAGGAAAAGGCGGTGGCACCACCTGAGCTGTATAGCTGCCGCTGCCTGTTACAGTCTCACCCTGGGCATAATAAATTTTCCCGCCGGTAATACTGGAATTTGAACCGATGTTTGCGCTGCCTATGCTCCACATATCGCCTACAACATCCGTGCCACTGCCTGAATTTGAAAACGTTAATTGAGCGCCGGGCCCATCCTGATGCCAGAATACCGCATAATCAACCAACGCTTCCCTTTTTATCGTAGCAGACATCCATCTCTCTCTATTTCTCGCATCCGGGCCTAAAATTTTACCTGTTGATTTAACATCAATGCTATCCGTTGACTGATTAGATAAAGATATCTCAAATGTGCCGGAACCTAATGATTGCGCGGCAGGCGCAACTTCATCAGACCAATCGTCATCTTCTGCCAACTGCTGCATATACCATTCCAAACCAGCATGCGCCAGATAAAACGCCTGTGTTGATTCAGACAACCCGGTCGCAGTCTGGCTTGTCTGCATACCGATAAGCGACATCGCCACAACGCTAAATAACGCAAGAACCAACATAATGGCTATTGCCGCAATCAATGCCTGAGCATTCTGGTTTTTAATCATCTTAAATTCCTCGGCTCCACCTGCGACTGATAACTAAAGGTATATGAACCGCTATTAAACACAAAGGTTATTTTTACCCTGTAAATATCTGTTTGCGTGCCTATGCCGGCTATGGGAGGACTAAGCTGCGAACCTGCCTCATCATAATAAATAAATATTATGGAGTTGACGCCGCTAGCCAGAATATTAGAGCCGCGCATAAGATTATTGCTGTTCAAATAATAATTAATATCCGTATCATCAGTATCAAAAAACCTGAATTGCGAAGCAGCGGCTGTATCAACGCTTACATCATCCCTTATGCGCCTTATATCGTTAAGCATCCTGCTCATAGCCACGTCGGCGCTCTGCGCCATATCGTTCCTTACAGTCAGAAATGATATCGCGTCCGAAGCGGATAAAATCAAAGGAACACCTATAGAAGCCACTATGCCCAAGATGGCAATTACCAATATCGACTCGATAATAGTAAAACCTTTCACTTTTCTGGTGGTATCTTTTGTCTTCATTTAACTTACAATTTGCTTTACTGTCGCAATAGTAAAAAGGCTTACTGTCACGTCCAAAGAAGTATTCATAACCCTTACTTCGACTTGTTTATATTCACTGGTGTCAGGCTGGCCAGAAAGAACGCTGATAATCACCTGATAGGTATAATTAGGAAAATCCGTGAAAACTGTAGGCCCTTCATTGGCCACCTCCACAAAGGCAAGCCCTGTAACGCGCTCCATTTCGCCTTCTGCCAGGGCTGTAGCCACTTGGACAGCTTCAGGCTTCGCGTATTTGGACATAAGCGTATAGAACATAGCGCCTATGGGCGCCAGACAAATTCCCAACACCACAATAACCGCCACCAGCTCGACTATAGTAAAACCCGACGAATTATTACGGATACGTATTCTGGACATTTACCCTTCCTGTTGCTGATTGCACTAAAATATATTTTCTATCTGTGTTCAAAACTATCCTACCTACGCCAGAGAGCACGCCAATAGTCGCGGGATTAATAAAATCCATTGCGTAAGGATCACCATTTCTGTCAAATACAAGAGCATAATCAGCCGCATTAAACAAAACTTCACTTATTATTACGCCGCTGAATTCTTCTGAATTTAACTGCACGTCAAAATCTTCCTGCGTAAGAGGATTTTTTGCTTTAACGTTAACATTCCAATCATTAGCCTGATAGGTATTCTCGATATAAATAGAATAGTTATCCCCTGCCGCGCTGAACAGGACCGCCGTCCTCCTCTGCAGCTGCATAGCCAGCCTCTGGGCAAAACGTATGTCTGACTGTATCTTCTGGGCGGCTTTGGATATACGCATACCCTCCATATCGGGCATCTGCGCCACAGAAACAGCGGCAATAATCCCAATAACAAGAAAAACAATGACAAGCTCGATAATAGTAAAACCCTTATTGTTCGTTTTCATCTTTCTCTTTTATATTTAATTCCTGTAAAGCCTTTACCGCAGGAAAATAATCCTCGTCTATTTTCAAAACTTCTTGATAGCAATATCTGGCTTGATCAAAATCTCCTATCTCTCTATAAATCTTTCCTAAATTACACCAGACATGCGGCTGGCCAGAATCAACCATTAAATTTATCAAACAGTAGGCAATAGCATTATTAATATTGCCCATCCTGTAATATGTGGCGGCTAAGTTATTGTAAACAGTGTAGCCGTCCGGGAAATTCCTGATATTGGTCTCCCAATAGGTAATTATATTATCATACTCGTAATTATGGGCAATAGTCAACAACATATACGAACCCAAAAATAATGTAAGCGCCGCGACCGCCAACAACCTCAAGGCCTTCCTGTAATTTACGCTCCTGTTAATGATTTCCCATGCTTTCAAGAACAGAGCCGCCATAATTACGCAAAAGCCTAACGACGGCAAATATAGATACCTTTCGGAAATTATGTTGCACATAGGGACGATATTCGAGTATGGCGCGTATGTCAGGAAAAACCACATAACGCCAAAAGACAAGGGTTTGAAGCTGCGCCTAAATTTAAAAAATGACCATCCCGCGATTAGTAATATTACGAGTGAGTAAAATAAGGCGGGGCTTACATCCTGGATATGCGTTGTATTAAAAGCAAAAGGATGATACAGCCCGCGTTGGACGGGTAAGTATAAAATCTTTAGGTAATAAACAAATGCCTTGGCCGCCACTATCAGGTAGTTAAAACCCCTAAAATAAAATATCTTATGCATGAAATCGTTCTTGCTTATAAAGAATGCAGCAAGGAAAATAATGGCAAGGATAAATATCGAAGACAAAAATGCTATTCTGATTCTCCTGCAGGCAACCCTTTCTTTTCCCTCTCCCCTGAAGAATAAATCGTATAAGATAAACATAAACGGCAAAGTGGCGCAGGCATTGCCGGAAAACAGGCAAAGCACAAAAAATAATACGCAAAGGCAGAGGTTGCGGATTGAATTAAATGACTTTACGTAGAAAATAAACGCCGCGATATAAAATAAACCGGAAAACGCGTAGTGGCCTCCGGAAATCCAGCTGACAGCTTCGGTATGTATGGGGTGAACCGCAAAAATAAAACTGCTTAAGAAAGACAGGGTTTTATTATTGAATAAAATACCACAAAGTATAAATAGTAAAATAACGCATCCTGTATGCACCAAAACATTGAATAGATGGTAGCAGAAAGGATTGTTTTTTGAAATGTTCCATAAAAACACGCGCGAGATTTCCAAAAGCGCGCCCGGCTTTATTTTAAAGTGGTTAGAAAAATAAGTTCCTATATCATGAATCCTCTCGTTATTTAAAATCCCTTGTTCGTCATCAATCAGGAAATCGCCTTTGAGAGTATTTACATAAACCCCTATGCTCACTAAAATGAGCACTAAGACCAGGATATAATTCGATAAACCTTTATTTTTCACAAAACCTGCTCCATAAATAATAAAGGCCGACTTCTCATCTTAAATTAAAACTTATTCTCAGAAAAGTCGGCCAATATATTTAAAACAAAAAGTTAAAAACCAGAACCTTGAGTGTCAGAAGCTGAACTCCAAATTCTTCCTGTGTTGGCGTCATAAATCCATCCAGCTGCTGAATTTGTAGCCTCGGAAGTACCTGCCACAACAGTCTTGGAATTGGTATAAGGATTTACAGGAATAACACCGCCTACCATAACACCGTTTGTTGAAGCGGTTAACTCTACTATGGTCGGCCATGCGGCTGAACCAGATGCTGCCTGTTTTGCGTACCAGATAGAAGCGCCGCTACGAAGCCCGCCTAAAGCGCCTTTACAGGCTGCTCTCTTTGCGTCATCCTGCAGATTAAAAAATGTGGGTATGGCAACGGCTGCCAGAATACCCAGGATAACTATTACCATTACTAACTCGATTAGAGTAAAACCAGAACGCCTATTCATTTCTACCTCCTTAAATTATCCTATTGTAAAATAACGACTTACCAGTTTTCGTATTTCTTAGTGAGCGTCTTTACTGCGCCGCTTGAATTATCATAATAATATCTATTTAAAAAAGGGTCAAGCAATTTCTTGTATTTATCTACCCTGAATGGCTTAAGAAAGTTATCGCGTATAATCATGCCATCCTGCGTGCGTAAAACAAACTCCTGGCTTAGGAGAATATTCAAATCTTCTGGAAATTTTCCGTTTATAATACGGTAATGCTCTATGGACATGCGAATGTTATTTAATTCCATCTGCAGGGCTGTCTCCCTTGCTATACGCAACGTCATATTAGCGTATAGCGCAAAACTGCCCAACAGAACAAATACTACGCATAAAGCAATCAATAGCTCTATTAGTGTCAAAGAACGCCTGTTTATTAAAGGCCTCATAGTTAAGACGGCCTGAATACTTTTATCAAATTCCACATCGGCATGAAAATAGCCAGAGCCATAATCAACACCATAACCGCCAAAGCAAAAATAAGCAACGGCTCAATATACGTAGTCAGATTTTTAATCATGTAACTTGTCTCACGGTCATAATAATCCGCTACATTCAAAAGCAATTCATCGACCTTACCCGACTGCTCCCCTATGGCAACCATCTGTACCACAATAGGAGCAAATAAACCGGATACCTTCATCGGCTCAGACAGGCCTTTGCCCTGCTTTACGCTTTCGCGGATATTTTCTATAGCGCGCGCGATTATTATATTGCCCGCAGTTGACTTCGCCAGATTCAAAATCTCCAGTATAGGAACGCCGCTCTTTAATAATATCGCTGTTATCCTGGCGAACCGCGCTATTATCAACATCGATAATAGCGGCCCGAGTATGAATATATTTAATTTAAATTTATCCCATACCGGACGGCCTGCCTTGGAATTAATAAAACGTAAAAAGAGTAAAACTGCGCTGACTGCGGCTATAATCGAGACAAGCCAGAATTTATGGATTACCGTATTTATTGCCAGCAAAATTCTCGTCGGTAAAGGTAAAATTGCGTTGTACTGTCCGTATAAAGAGGCGAAACGGGGAATTACAAAAGTAACAACTATAAGAAACCCCAAACATAAAGTAACAAACGCGATTAAAGGATACCTGGTCGCTGCCTGAATCCGCGCCTTTGTATCAATGTCCTCTTCAATAAGCCCTGAAAGCCTTTCCAATATTTCAACCAGCCTGCCACTCGCCTCGGCAGATTTCACCATGCTGAAATAAACTTCATCAAAAATCGAGCCCTGTTTTCCTAATGCCTCAGAAAAAGACAATCCACCTTTAATATCTGCGGCGATTCTTTCTATTATAATCTTAAAATATTGATTCTTCGTCTGAAGAGCTATTGCCTCAAGGCTGGACAGCAAAGGGATCCCCGCCTTTTGCAGAGAATAAAGCTGGCGGGTAAACGTGGATATTTCCTGAAGTTTGACTTTTCTAAACCTTCTTAAGATGCTGTCCGCATCCAAACCTGCTGCTTCAACAATGGATATAGGCGTATAACCTATGTCCCTTAACTTTCCCGCTGCTTCTTCCTTATTATCTGCCGCCATCATGCCGCTGACTAAAGTAGAAAATTTATCGCGGGCTTTATATTTAAAATTAGGCATCTGTTTATCGGGCTATGTCTCCTCGGTTACCCTTAATATCTCTTCTACAGTAGTAGTACCGTTCTTTGCTTTCTCTAATCCGTCTTCAAATAAGGTGCGCATACCTAAACTTACAGTCTTTTTCTTAATGTCACTGCTGGAACTTTTAGCGGTAACCATATTTTTTATATCCTCGTTAATAAGCAATAACTCAAATATTGCTATACGGCCGGAGAAGCCGGTATTCTTGCAAGAATGGCAGCCTTTGCCGCGGTAAAACTCTACCTTCTCAGCCAGCTTTAAATCTTTTAATACCTCTTCTGTAGGCAGATATTTTTCTTTACATTTAGGGCAGATCGCGCGGACTAAGCGCTGCGCGAGTATTGCTACTATGGAACTTGAAATCAAGAATGGCTCAATGCCCATGTCTATGAGCCTGGCTAAAGCGCTGACAGCATCATTCGTATGCAGCGTGGAAAGCACTAAGTGGCCTGTTAACGACGCCCTGATGGCGATTTCGGCTGTTTC
>JAQTPJ010000021.1:4652-9095 GCA_028712915.1 Candidatus Omnitrophota bacterium | reverse complement strand
CGGAAGGCTTCGCGGGCTTAGATGACATAATTTTATGCAATAAAGACGCCGCTTGGGCGGCCATTTCAATCAAAGGCTGCCTTACCGTAGTAAGGGCTACCGAACCGGCTAGGCAAATCGGATTATCGTCAAAGCCGATTACAGATACGTCGTCGGGAACTTTTATCCCTTTTTCTAAAAGGATTGAGATGACTTCCTGGGCCATATCGTCGCAGCCGGCGAAAATTGCCGTAGGCATAGGTTTCAATTTCAATAAAGACATCATGGCGCGACGCGCGGATGGACGGGAATAATCTCCTTTTTGAACCAATTCCTGCCTTGCGGGCAGATTATTTTCTTTTAGCGCGAGATTATAACCTTCGAGCCTTTCTGCGGCGGACTGGGTTATAAGATGGCCGGTGATGTGCGCAATGTTTCGATGCCCTAAGCGTATTAAATATTCAGTCGCTTCTTTCGCGCCTTTTTTGTTATTTATGGCTACGTAGCTGGCGCTGCCTTCCTCAAAACGATGGTTCATCACGATGCAGGGAGTGCCTGATGCCAGGACGCTGTCTAATTCTTCTTTATTGGAAATAACGTCCGCGAATAAAACCCCTCCGGCGGAAGTCGTATCTATAAAATTCCTCTCGCTGCTTAAATGCAGTATCAGGTCTAATTTCAAACTTTCGCAGGCCACTCCCACACCGCGGATAATCTGGTTGGCGTAGAATGAAAAGAATATACCTTCGTAGCGCGGAATAACCAAGGCTATATTATCAGCCCTTCCTTTTGCCAACTGCTGAGCAAGAACATTGGGTTTAAAATTCAGCTTGCGGATTGCATCCTGGACTTTTATGCGGCTGGATTCCCTTACGGTGGTAATCTTATTAATAACGCGGGAGACGGTCGCCGGGGAAACACCGGCTGCGCGGGCAACTTCTTCTATTCTCGTCTTTTTAACCACTTATTTAACCCTCTTAAAAAATAAATCCCATTAGAAGGTATTTTTTTCTAACGGGGAAAGATTTTTAAAAAACTAATTGACTAACTTCGCGACATCTCCCGTCTTAATTTCCTCATTGACGGCCGTCTCTTTTATGTCCGCCGCAGAGATATCTTTGCGCATCATTATTACTTCTGTGCTGGCTATAAATTTATCGCTGCGGTATATGCTGAACCTGTCGCCTATCTTTACTCCCGCGTTCTCTCCTAAATCAACGACAACAAATTCATTCTGCTTATTTATCGAAAGCACCCTTCCTGTCAGGGTGGGCTTTGACGAATCCTGGCTTCCATGCACGATAATAGGGGCCAACTCTACAGTCCTTGAACCCGGCACGACAGCAGGCATACCCTTACTCCTTATCTCGCCCAGGTCGTTCTTTATCTTGACAATTTGATCGACTCGCTCAGAAACAACGCTCTCGGTCTCGCCGAGCTTTTTCCTTATGGCATTCCTCTCCTGCTCTAAGCTGTCTAACTTTCTATATAGCGTTGCCTTTGTGCTTTCCAAATCCTGGATGCGCAGGCGCATCTGGGCGTTATCTTCCTTCACTTTGTTTATCTGCGCCATCAACGCGTCTTTATCGTTTTTCTCGCGGACTAAATCCTCGGATAAAGAATTAGCCAGCTTCTCGTTATATGAAGCGCGCCTCTCTAAATCGTCTTTTGCCTGGGCAGCGCTTTTTAACTCCATCTCCGTGGTGCTCTTGGCCCGCATCAGCTCATCCGCCCTGAAAGTAATTTCTTTTAGCTGGGATTTTACATTTTCCAGTTCAAGCTCCGCGGATGCCTTCTGCCTCAACACCTCTGCCCAAAATGCTTCCTGCGACGAGGTGGGGGCATACACGGAAGTGGCAGTCCCTGCGGCAGATGCCTCCATTTTTGAGCCTTTCTTGCCCTTTGCAACCTCTAAATCTTCCTGTATCTTTTTCTTTTCGTCTATGAGGCCTTGGATTTTATCTACCAGGCTGTCTCTTTCCTTGGAGGTTAAATCCAACCTTTCTTTGATGCGGCTGATTTCGTCCTGGAGGCCCTTGCCTTTTGCTTCAGATTCCTGCAGTTGGCTGGTGAAGCTTCGATTTTTTTCTAAGGCGGCGGAGATTTGTTTTAAAAGCTTGTCATTATCCTTGCTTACTTGAGCTAACTCCTGCTCAATGGCGTCTTTGCGCACCTGCAGTTTTCCGTTTATAATATTTAATTGGAAGGCGATGAGCAAACTGATAGCAGCTAAGACTCCTAGTCCGATAACTAAGAGCTTAATCTTTTTATCCATTACCACCCCCCCTATAGTTTCTGAGAACTCAGTGCTTTAAACAATTCTTAACTTCAAGATATAGCATAATATAACTACGAGTTCAAGCAAAAAGCCAAAAATCTGATGGCTTGCCTTTATTCTTTTACGTTCGTAAACACTTCGCGCACAATAAAATTCGCCACTCCCATCGCCACGGCATCTTCTCCTAATCGCGAGGAAACAATCCTGACCGCGCTGCTTGCCTCTTCAAAGGCCCATTCAGAAACAGTGCGCTTGACCTCATCTATAAAAGGCATACCCGCTTCTTCCAATCCTCCGCCGATAATAACCAGCTGCGGGTTAAGTACATTTACCAAAAATGCGACCTTAATACCCAATTTTCGCGCGGCATGTTTTATTATATCTAAAGCCAATTTATCATCCAGGCGTCCTGCCTCGAATATATGTTTCAATTCCAGCTTATCGGACGAACCTCCGCAAAACTCCAGCATCTTTGAATCTTTGTGGGAAGATAGCGCCTTTTTCGCGGATTCAACCATCCCTATGTCTGTTTGCCAACGTTTCAGGAAACAAGGCTCTCCCGCTTCGCAATCGAAAGATTCCGAGTCTTTCTCTTTGGGGTTATATATAGAAACTTCTCCTGCGCAGCCATTAGCCCCTCTATATAACTCTCCTTCTATCATAATTCCGCAGCCCACTCCGGAAAACATGTATAAAAGGTTTTTTATCTGCCCATCCTGGTTAAGCCACTGCTCGCCAAAACATGCCATCGTGGCGTCATTATCCACGCAAACAGGATAATGAAACTCCCTCTCTACCATATCTTTTAGAGGAAGCGTGATAAGCGAATAATGCATATTGTCTTTGCCTGTGGACTCGGGCCAACGCACGGTCTCCCTATTCTTATCCACTATACCGCCTATGGCGATTCCGATCCCCTTAATCTTATCTTTATATTCTGCGGATTGCGACAATAAATCATTTATAAGTTTTAATATTAAGTCCATCATCTCCGGCGACTTACTTTCTTTTTTCTCTATTTTCACCTTGCGTATCAGCTTGCCGCGCATATCCACAAGCACTGCGATGGCATTAGAAAGGTTAAAGCCCACGCCGATTGTATAGCCTGAATCATTATTCAAGTCCAATAGAACAGGCCTTCTGCCGCCCTTGGAAACATCAAGCTCCTTCTCAAATATCAGTTTCCGGCGCAAAAATTCCTCTACATAATTTGAGACAGTCACGACATTAACGCCGATCAGGCTGGAAATTTCCGTCTTGGAAATCGGCCCGGACCTCCTGATCGTATCTAAGATAGAAAGATTTTTCTTAGCCCTGTCAGAAATGGCATCGTCTTTAAATACTAAATCTCTCATCTTCTTCCTCTACATTCTCCGTGGCTTAAAATTAATCCGTGGCATTTGTTTATTTATCTATCGCCTTACGCCTGCCCCTATTTTTTTACAGGCGGATTTTCTTTCCTGAACTTATTCAGGAAACTTTCTATGCGTTTATCTTTCTTGGATAAGGCAAATAATATAGACCATATGCATAAGTTGCGCATATAGTGGTCACCGAATAAATATTCCCCTTGGGAACTGGAAAAGATATCCGGTTGATTCCAGACGTTCTTTTCCTTTTCGCAAATAGTTGACCATATGCGTTTGCCTATCTCCTCTGCCTCTTTATTAAACCCTTCGTAAATCGCTAAACTTAAAAAACTATAACTTATGCCTATCCAGATATTGGCGGAATGTATACAGCTATTATCTCTTTCTCCGCCGGGCAAGACTGAATTAGTTATACCATAGGGAGAATCTTTAGCATTCAACTCTAATATCGTCCTTATGGCCTTCTGTACCCTGTCTTTGGAAACTATATACCCTAAACCAAGCAAATGGGCGTACCACTGCCCTGTAAGCTGAGCCATCGTGCAAGACAAACTTATCTTGGGCAAGCCCTTGGAGTTCCTATTATTTCTATTATTATACTCTATATAATATGTTTTATGCCACAATTTTTTTTCAAAATTCCTTCTTCCTTTATTAAAATATTCCTCTGCAACCTTTTGTGTTTCTTTATCTTCCATAATCTGGCCTATCTTGGCCAATGCAAGCGAAGCCGCTAAAAAGAGGCTCGATGTATAAGAGCTCGCGCCATAACAATTCCATACATCAAATGTATGGTCCGCTCCTTCATTATCCGGA
>JAQTPJ010000021.1:0-4642 GCA_028712915.1 Candidatus Omnitrophota bacterium | reverse complement strand
TTATCGGTATCTACGAGCCAATAAAACGCTTTTTTCACAAAAGGGTATATCCTCTTTAAAAATTCCGAATCTTTAGTCCAGAGGTAATCGCGATAAGCCATCAGGATAAACTTTGAATTCAGGTCTTTCCAGTAAAGGCGGTTGGTGCTTACGCTGGGCAAGTCCAGGCGCATCTTCCCTAAGTCATGCATTATGTAACCATTGGCGCGCTGCGCTTCGGCAAACTGTATCATCTCCTTTAATTCCAATTGCGGGAATAATAACATCAAAGCTATGGAAGAATAAAAACGCACATCCAAAGTCCCTGTTAAAGGGCAAACCTGAGGCGCTTCCAAAAAGGCAAACTTCATCCTCCTCGTCCATATCGTCGAGGAAAAAAACGTATATAAATTATTTATCAGCGCCTCGCTAAGCCACTGCGGCAAATCCAGTTTTTTAAGTTCTTCTATAAAAAGGCTTGTCTTTTCATAAAGTTCCTGCCTGTTGCTGGAATAATAATGCACAGTTTCGCGGGAATTTTTAAAATAATTATTGTAGGCGTGCCCGTCTAAACAAAGCGGGAAATTCCAAGTCAAGACAACGGGAATTTTTATGCTGGATTTTGGCTTGAGCTTCGCCTTGACGGAAAACGCTCCTGCCAATTCCACGCTTTCGGAATTTACCGGTATCTCGGAGTTTATGTTAGGCAGTTCTCCGTCTTTAGAAAATAACTCGAATGCCTCAAGCCTTGTATCTTCCCTTTTGAACGCGAAAGGCTTGGACATCAGATTATATTCGCCTAAATAACTGATTGTATATTTATTGGATTTTAACACGCCGACGCTGATGCTGCCCTGCGAAGGGTCTAAAGGCGAATGCCTCTTTAAAAGCATATTCAAGGAAATATGGTCGGCCTCGTCTATAATTTGGTTGAACCTGCCCACGCACCACTCGCCTATTATATTCCTGGCATTCACAAATAAAGCCGTCTCCACGTAATGATTCGTAGGATTGCTGATTTTAAACTCAAACACGGCAAGCGGCAGGCAGGAATTTTTCTCTTCATTTGGTATAAAAGGAGAAAATGCCTCCATACTAACTTTCAAAGGAATATCTTTATCCTCGTAATCCAAATACGCAAAAGGAAATTCCCCTTCATAGTTAATGCTATCTATGGTGGGATACTGGCCGACACTCACGGTCTGCAGCAACTTCGCTATCTTTCTTTTATTATCCTTAAAATATATCCCGAAGTGATAGCCTAATACGCCTATAATTTCGTTATCTGTGGAATTTGTCAACGGCCTGTTAAAATTATTGAGGAATGTGAAATTATCCAGGACGCCCGACGGCATTATCTCTAACTTGCCCGCGCCGATACCCCCTAAGGGCACTCCTGATTTTACGAATTGTGCGGAATTAAAACTTGCCATTTCCCTCTACTCCTACTTTTTCTTATCTTTCTTTATTTTATCGTATGGTTTCTTCCAAAATTCCTTAAGAGTAAAATAACTCTTACGGAGGATCCTCTTGTTGAGGCCATTTTCCAATTCCGGCGATAAAGCCACTATGCCAAACCATTCCTCGTTCATATTCTTATTGCCTTCTACTTTTATGTCGAAATAATACGCGCCGTTGGACCAGTTAGAGCCTGTGTCGTGCACTGACCAGCTGTCGGGGTCATGCTCTTTATTCTTCCACCACTCGTCTGTCCATTCGAATATGGCGCCGCCAAGGCAATTGCCTTCGCCTGTTTTATTAACGGCTAAATTCTTGTAAATCTGGACCCACTGGTCTTCCAAAAACTTCGCCTGGACATCCTGGTCTTCCTGTTTTGTATAGGCGTTGTAGGCGTCGCAGCCAAACTCAAGCAACATCAAAGGCCTATCAAACATATTCTTTAAACCCTTGAATATATTTCCAAACGACCTGCCGCGATAAATTAAACAGGTGACTATATCTACTGCGGGCGCGACTTCCCTGGCAATATCCAAAGTTATCATCTCTCCGTTGCCCATAGCCACAGGATGATTCGGGTCTATCTTATGGATTTCTTCGGCTATCTCGTTTACAAAAGAATAGTAGACGCGCGCTCGCTCGCTAATCTGCGCTACAGGATCTTCAATCGCGTCTATCTCCGCGGACGACCAGGGATTAAGCTTGCCGGAGAAAGAATAATTATTTTCATTTCCCAAAACCCAGAACAATATCCCGGGTTCATCCTTATACTCGCGCACCATATCCAACACGCTTTTTTTTACGTTTTCCCTGAAATCGGCATCGCCATAAAACGGCGCGGGATAATTCCAGAATCCCAGCCAATGCCCCATCATGGTGCGTATGCCGTATAAACTATATAAATCGCCGATAACTTTTTTTACGGCCTCCGGATTTTCGCCAACCTGGTAAAACCTCACGGTATTTATACCCATATCCTTCATGAGTTTACCGTCTATAATCCAAGGCTGGAGAGGGTCGCTCCAAAAATCATAATCGTGGCTTTCACCGATAGGCACAGGATTATAACAAACTCCTTTTATGATATAAGGCTTATTATTTACCAGAAGTTGATAGCGGCTGTCTTTCAGTTTTTTGATTGTAACTTTTGTGACTTTTAGCCCTGTTGCTGCATGACAAACAGGAAAAAGAATACAAAAAATTAACAAGCCGCCTGCTAGGATTGCTGATATTCTTTTCAAATCTATTGTCTCCTCCTAAAACGCCTCACCACAAGACAAAGTTGCGTGTTTTTGCCGCACGTAAAAAATTCGAGCGGGCACGGTCCCGCCGATGTTTCAGTGGCGGGGAGCGAGAATTTTTTCCGAGCGAAGTCCCACCACGCTGGGGTGGGACAAGCGATGCGGCAAAAATACAACTTTGTCAAAAATCAATACTACTCGTATTTTATCTCATCCAGATAAAAGACAATTCCGTCCGGATTAACATCAATATTCGTCGACCAACAAAAGCCGCCGAGAATATAAGAAACATCTTTGCCTGTCAGGTCAATCGTATACTGCTTCCACTCTTTTGTTAAAATGACCGGGCCAATTCCGGCAGAGTCGCTGTCAGAGTATTCGCCGAGTATACCGCCAACCTTAAACTCTTCTATCCTCTCGTTGCCTTTCTCTCCCCTCGCCCAGAAAGTAATCTTGGTAGCTTTAGATAAATCAAGTCCGCCGTCTATACCGCCCCAGTTATTGGCTGGATTCTGCCAATACACACCCGCCCAACGTGCGCCATAGGAAATATTATTATTGTATTCTATCTTAATGCAAGTCGAACCAGAATAGGGATTTTCTACAGAACCAAGATCTGTCTTTATGTCGCTAGTATCGCCCATATATCCGGAAGCAATAAAATGATTCTGCATGGCGCCTCTATCCGAATATACATAAAAAGGCATTTCTTCCTGTTTCTTGGTCTCGGGCTTCACTGTTGTATCTGCTATGAATTTCACATCATCAATATAGAAAATTGATCCTTGCGGATTGGAATCTGAATTAATAATCCAACTAAAACCGCCGGAAATATATGATAAATCTTTTCCGGCAAGATTAACTGTATATTCTTTCCAGCTGTCGGTCAGCTTAAATGGGCCAAAAGCTATTTCAGAAGAATCTGGGTAAAGCCCCTTAATACCGCCAACCACTACCTTATCAATGATTTCTCCGCCTTTCTCGCCTTTCATCCAAAAACTTAACTTTGTCATTCCTGTCAAGTCAAAACCGCCTTTTTTAGAACCCCAGTTATTAGGCGGGTTCTGCCAATATATACCTACCCAGCCCTGGCCTTGCGTTTTCTTTGCGCTGTATACTACCTTTATGCAAGTCGAGCCTGAATTAGGATTGCTCATAGATTTATTATCCATAGAGACATCCGCATAATCTCCCATATAGCCAGACGCGATATAGTGGTTATCTGGAGAATTGGCATCAGTATATACATTAAAAACTTTCGTATCCGCTGCCAAGGCGCTGCTACTAAAAATAGCCAAGCCAATTACCAAAAACAACCTGATAATCTTTCTCATTTCTCTTCCTCCTTGTTCTTGTTAATAAATTTTTACTAAATAAATTTTTTACATCGCACCTCCTTTAATGAGCAGATAATTTATGGAACGTTAGTGAGCATAAATTATAACAAAGTGTCTGCGAATTAAACCCAGCACCTTTTACATATTCAAAATATTTAAAGAACTAATTATTAGAAATCATTTAATACTAAAAAGGTGCTGGGTCAAATTCAGCCAACAAACTTACGAGCACTTTGTTCCGTAAGTTTGGGCTTCATTTGACCTCCTTTAATCTTGGTTCCAGATTTCTTTATATGTATAGTAACTTTTTCTTAACTGCCTCAAAAATGGGCTTAACGTTCCGTCGCCCTGGCCGCACAAACCGAGCCATTCCTCGTACATGAAGCCATCTGGAAATGGCCCGCTGAACAATCCCTTTTTATCGTGAAATGAAGGTTCATAGGCCTTCCACCATTCATCTAAATATTCGAAGATTACGCCGCCAATAGCATTGCCCTGTCCTGTCTCAGAAGACATGTTCTCCTTTATGTCTTCCCAGGAATTTAAAAGGTAATCCGCCTGCGCTTGTTCTGCATCCTCGCGGCTCATGCTTTGCGCATAGGCAGGACAGCCATATTCGGTAATAAA